>NZ_JVJI01000133.1:0-967 GCF_001072665.1 Streptococcus pseudopneumoniae
TGCCATCAACTTCTCTCCTTGTAACGACTAAAGAAGTGCAACCAACCAAACTAGAATCTACAACTATGGGCATTCATCCAACATATGGAAGCAATGATGTTCGTAAGATTAATAACCTCGATCAATTGTTTGATGGTGTCTACAACAACTTCGTTGAGTTTTCAGACTATGCCCATAAAGATGGCCATGTAACCTTGAAACTTGGTAGCGAACGCACTATCAAGAAGATCAGAGCCTACATCCAAGACGGAACTCAAAACTATCTTCGTGATGGTAAAATCCAAGTCAGCCAAGACGGTAAAACTTGGACGGATGTTGTGACAGTGGGAGATGGTGTAGTCAATAGTACACACGATGATTCATTGACAGATGGTTGGACACATGATTCTAAGATGCCAGGAAATCGTTACATCGAGGGTGAATTGACGACACCAGTCAAAGCCAACTATCTTCGTGTCCTCTATACAGCTGACTATGATGCTCGTTTTGTAGGATTTACAGAATTGGTGATCAATGATGGCGAATTTGTCAAACCAATCAATGATCCAACTGTAGAAGGAAACGGTGGCGAAAGCCGAGGTAACTTCTATACTAATCTCGTAGATGGAAAAGTTTTGACTAGCTACAAAGCAGAACAAGATAAGGGAGAAATGATTTACCACTTATCAGAACCAACCAATGCCAACCATCTACGCCTTGTTTCAAGCCTTCCTGAAGGAGCGAAAGCACGAGTTCAAGCGAGAACACTTAAGGATGGACAAGAAAGTTGGACAGATCTTGGTGCCATTACATCTAGTCTCCAAACCTTTGCTATCCGAAATGGTGGTTCTCTTCTAGATGTTAAACTGGTCTGGGAAGGTGGCAAGGCTGAGTTTTATGAATTGGCGAGCTTCTATCAAGAATTGACAGAAGAACCTGTTCAATCAAGTAAGGGTGAAGAACCAGCACCAGTGCTTGAGGTACCTGA
>NZ_JVJI01000134.1:0-299 GCF_001072665.1 Streptococcus pseudopneumoniae
GTGCCGTTCTCCTACCTAATAAATATTCGTTAAAATCAGAAGGATTAATCTCAAAGATACGACGAACTGAAGCTACTCCAAACTCACCAAAAGTATAGTATTTTCCTTCATGTGTTCGAAAATCATATCCTTTTGGTGATTCAATCTTTTCAAAGGTATCAAACTCTTCCCATGTTATTTTAGTCAAACTCATTTTAATCGCTTCCTAATTTTCTAATTGTAAATTCTCCCCACGGAACTTCGTCAATGACTGCTTCTGGCATATTTCCTGGGAAGGTTTGTCCTCCTGGTTTCCAAAA
>NZ_JVJI01000135.1:0-40263 GCF_001072665.1 Streptococcus pseudopneumoniae
ACCTTGGTCTCCTTTTTCACCTTTAGCACCTTGTGCTCCAGTCAGACCACGTTCACCTCGGTCTCCTTTTTCACCTTTAGCACCTTGTGCTCCGGTTAGACCGCGTTCGCCTCGATCTCCTTTTTCACCTTTAGCACCTTGTGCTCCAGTCAGACCGCGTTCACCTTGGTCTCCTTTTTCACCTTTGGCACCTTGTGCTCCAGTCAGACCGCGTTCGCCTCGATCTCCTTTTTCACCTTTAGCACCTTGTGCTCCGGTTAGACCACGTTCACCTTGGTCTCCTTTTTCACCTTTAGCACCTTGTGCTCCAGTTAGACCGCGTTCGCCTCGGTCCCCTTTTTCACCTTTAGCACCTTGTGCCCCAGTTAGACCGCGTTCGCCTCGGTCCCCTTTTTCACCTTTAGCACCTTGTGCTCCAGTTAGACCGCGTTCACCTTGGTCTCCTTTTTCACCTTTAGCACCTTGTGCCCCAGTGAGACCGCGTTCACCTTGGTCTCCTTTTTCACCTTTAGCACCATCTTTAATAGCAATTCTTTGAACAAGTTCGTCTACACCTTCAGTGTAAACACCGTTACCATCATTATCAAGATAGAAAGTGAGGTTATTGGTATCACCGATTTTATTTTGATCAACACGTGGTTTTACAGTTTCAATGAATTCTTTAGCAACACCGATTTGAACAATACGTGGTTTAGCTTCTTTAGTAACTCTATTACTAATTGGTAAGCCTAGGATTGTTTCATTACCTAATCGATGAACTTTATAGGTAATTTGACGTTGTCCTTTTTCACCTTCTCTAACTAATCTAGTCTCACCTTCTGGCAATTTACTAGTTGGAAGATAGATAGTTTGGAATTCAAGTTCTTCTGTAACAGTCTTGTTACTAGTACCACCATTTGGATTTGCATCCAAGAGGAGTGGATTTGCTCTGTAATAATAGTTGGAGTTACTGTATGGGTCATTGCTAGTAGCGGCACCGCCACCACCTTGGTCCACGTTAAAAGTAACTGGTTTCAAACGAACAGACAAGTCACCATTTGGATTAATGATAGGCAAACTAAATCTGATTGTTTGTTCCATGTTAGTTGAAGTTGCAGAGGTCATACTGTATCCTGAGTGAGATACGAAGTTGGCACCCTGGCTAATAGGTTTTGATTGTTCTCTTAATCTTGGAGTTGTGATAGTCGCATTTGAAGGATTTCCAAATCCATCCCCTTTGTCCAAGATAAAGTTATTATTAACAAATTCACCTGGACCAGAGTATCTAATTGTGAAATTCAATCTATTACCTTGACGTACTGTTGTTACATCGTAATGAATTGAATTACCACCACGTGAGTTTCCGTAGCCACGGAAACTATAACTACGACCACCTTGACTAATATCTGTAAATGCAACTGTATTTCCAGAACCTGAAACAATTGGGTTAGCTGGATTGCTAGCTGCTCTAAAGCCACTGTGCCCTTTATCCAAGTCTTCTTTACGGATAGCTGGATTTTGGCGAGCGTCAGAAAGGCTAAGAGCTGGTTTCAAAAGTTCATTTGTAGATGCAGGTCTTGACGTAGCTTCTACTTTAACAGGTGTGCTAGTTGGCAAAACAGTACTATCAACAGCTGAACGATCAGTTGTTGCAACTGGTTTAGCTTCTTCTTTGGCTTCTGCCGCGTCAGCTTTCTTCACTACAGGAGTTTCTGATACAGTTCCTTTATCAGAGTTAGAACGAAGTTCTAGACCAATAATAGCCGATTGAATAGATGACTCTGCTGCTGATAATTCAACTTCAGTTGCATCTGCTTTCCCAAGCAAGCTTTGACCAGCTTGGATACTTGCTTGCAAGTTTGCAGCACTTGCTTCTGTATATAACTTACTCTCAAGTTTTTTAGCACGCGAAAGAGCCGTTAACAATTTTGACTTGTCAACAGCATCTTGATGCGTTACTTCTTCTTTTTTATCTTCTGCTTCTTCAACTTTTTCTGCTGGTCTAGTAGCTTCTTCAGTTTTAGCTGGAGTCGTTTCTACTGGGTTCGCAACAGTTGGAGCTGCATAAGTTGTTTCTTTTTTAGGTGTAGAAACTTCTGCTGGTTTAGTAGCTTCATCTACCTTATCAACAGAGACACTATTAGTTGTCTCAGGATGTTGTTCCTCTGCTTGTACTGATTGCGCATTGGCAGCAGTTCCCAAGACTAAGGCTGTCCCGAGCAAGACACTAGCCGCACCAAAGTGATACTTACGAATAGAGTATCGTTGTTGCATGCTATACCAGTCAAATGATTTCTTATGTGAATGTTTCATTTTAAACTCCTAGATAATATTTTATAGTTCCTACTCTACAACCATTTGATATATAAATCAATATTTTCTATACAATTAATATATTCTCTTTTTGTACCTAAAAGCCACTTATATTATTCTAATTTTTCTGACTAATTCAGACAATTTTTCTACTCCGACATTTTTGTACACTTTAGACAATAATATGATATAATGAAAATAGGAGGAAATTACCAATATGCGCAACCTTTTATCCACAAAAGATCAAAGACAATTACGTTTAATGGAAACCTTAATTCAGAATCGTAATTGGATGAAATTGCATGAACTAGCCGAAAAATTAGGATGTACAGAACGAATTCTAAAAAGTGATTTAAATGAATTACGTGTTGCCTTTCCATCTATTGACATCCAATCTTCTGTTAACGGAATCATGATAGATTTAGAAGTTAACACTAGTGTAGAAGATATTTATCAATATTTTCTTGCTAATTCTCAATCTTTTCAATTACTAGAGTATCTGTTTTTTAATGAGGGGCTACCTATTTATCGAACAATAGAAAATCTTCACTCTAGTAATGCCAACCTCTATCGACTGGGCAGAAATATTACAAAAACTCTATCAACTCAATTCCAAATTGAACTATCATTTACTCCATCCGAAATACGTGGCAATGAAATCGATATTCGCTATTTTTTTGCCCAATATTTTTCTGAGCGCTATTATTTCCTAGATTGGCCTTTTCCTGACCTTCCTGAGGAAGATTTAACAGAATTTGCTGACTTCTTCTATAAAATCACGAATTATCCAATGCGATTTTCAATTTATAGAATGTACAAACTGATGATAGCTATCAGTATTTACCGCATCAAAAATGGTCATTTTATCGACTTACCAAATCATTTCTATGATGAATACTATCCTATTTTGGCGAGTATTCCAAACTTTGAGGAGATACTTGTCCATTTCTCTGAAAAACTGGGACTTGAAATCACTCCAGATATCATTGCACAAATTTTTATTTCCTTTATTCAAAGTAACATTTTCTTAGATCCTCAAGAATTCTTCAACTCTTTAGAAGAGAACAGTGAAGCAAGACACTCTTACCAATTACTGAGTCAAATATTAGAACGTCTATCAAAACAATATAAGATTACTTTTACCAACCACGATGAGCTGATTTGGCATTTACACAACACCGCTTTCTTTGAAAGACAGGAAATCTTTTCTACCCCAATCTTATTTGAACAAAAAGCATTGACGATTAAAAAGTTTGAAGTTTACTTCCCAGACTTTATGGGGAGTGCGCGTCAAGAACTGGCTCAATACCGTCAGGCAATTGGACAGCATGACCATCCTGAACAGTTGGAACACTTGATGTACACCATCTTAACCCATGCTGAAAACCTCTCTACTCAGTTGTTAGAAAATCGACCACCTATAAAGGTTTTGATTATCAGTAACTTTGACCATGCTATATCCCTTACCTTTGTTGATATGCTTTCCTATTACTGTAATAACCGCTTTACCTTCGATATTTGGGATGAATTGAAAACAAGTCCTGAGATTTTAAATCAGACAGATTACGATATCATCGTGTCTAATTTCTATATTCCAGGAATTACCAAGAAGTTTATTTGCCGAAACCATCTGTCAATCATGGACTTGGTTAATCATCTTAACTGTTTATCAAATGAGATTCATATATCCAATACTTTATAAACTAGAAAAGTCAGCATAATACTGCTGACTTTTTCTTTTATCTATTTTCTATACTTCCTTTACAAAAACCAATTCCTGTAGTTGGGACAGGTCTTCTCTGTAAACAAATCCTGCAAAGCTTAAGCGACGAGCTTCCTCCACCGTTTGTACTTGATTTTCTATCAGCGCTGTCAGGAAGGCACCACGCGCTTTCTTGGAAATAGTTGAATGAATCTTCAACTGACCACCTCTATCCTCCATGAATTTGAAGGTCACCATCTTTTCTCTGATTTCCTTAGAAAATACTGTCTCAAACTCGGATGACAAGAGGGAGAAAATTAGGTCTTCCTTCTTCACAGCTTCATCGTAGGCTGACTTCCAATGGCTCTTCAAAGTCTTACCAGCAACTTTTAACTTCATCAAAAAGTCCAAACGGTGAGGGGCCATAGGTGACAAGGCTGGAACAACACCGTACAAAGCCGAGGTAATGAAGACATGATTTTCAAGATAGGCTTGTTCTGCCTCGGTCAATTTATCTCGCTTGATATGGCGATACATAAGCCCATCAAAAAGTTTCAGAGCTGGGTAGTGTTGAGCTCTTTGCCTTTTCAAAGCCTGAATATTTTGAAATTCTTCCGCCGCTTTCTCAGCTGATACCTTGTAAAAACTCTCCAATTGACTAGCAGAATAGAGGGCCAAGGCATCAAGTACGGCCTGACTTTCTGGTTTTAAAGGAGTTACTTCGATACTCGGCAAGTCTGTGTTCATTTCTTTTGCTGTTGGGATTAAAATTTTCATATTGATAGTGTAGCATATTTTTTAGCCACAACCAAGAAATTCATCTGAAAAGAGACTGGGAAAAGGCTTAAACCTCAGAAAAAAACGCATAATATCAGGTGTTGAAAAATCTTGATACTATGCGTTTTATTGTGGAATAATTTACTTCATTTTTTCCTGAAATTGAGTTTTTGCCCAGCCTCTTCCCTTACTGCACTTTAAAGGTCTTGAGATAGTTGTCTTTTCCTACTTGACCTTCGAAGGTTTTACCATTTTCGAGGTAAGGGAGGTCATCTGATACTGAGGCCTTAACCTTGTAAATCTTGCCATCAACTTTAAAGAAGTAGACGGTGTCTCCCTTGATTACAGCTGATTTGAGGTCTGCCACCACACCCTTAATACTTTCTGTCGTTTCATTATCAATTTCAAGGTCGTTTTTATTGGCGTACTTGCTGAGCAGTTCTTCTACTGTAGTAGCTACGATAACATTTTGGTACTCGACTGCATCAACCAAGGCGTACTCTTTGACCAAACCAGCATTGTCCTTCAAGCCCATGATGTACAGAGGCTTGTCATTGAGGTTGATGAGGATTGGGAAGGTTGCTTTGTAGGATTTCTCCTGAACAGCACCTTCTGCTGATTCACGGGCCGATTCTTCAGTCGCAGAAGCCAAGCTGTATTTGGTTATTTCTCCTGTGCGCATATTTTCAAGGATAAAACCAAGATTACTTTCATCTGCATTGGCCGACGTCACACCTGTGTAGAGGTAGATGTCATTACCGATAGACAAATAATTATAGCCCTTGGTAGTCTGGGTCACGTTTTTCTTGGAAATCATAGCATTCCAGAAACCGTCCTTGTACTTGCCGTTGTAGTTAATTTGCTCAATAGTTTCCTCAGCTGGATAGACCCTGTCCACCCATTCTGGAACATCCGACAAGTTGTATTCCTTGGTGTCTCCATTTGTGGCATCCAAGATAATGACTGAAACAGGACGAGGAACTGCAAGTCCAAATTGCTTTTGGTAAACTGTAGCCACATAGAAAGGATTGCCCTCATCGTCCACCTCAAAAGATGGAGACTTGAATATTTTAGTTGGGTACTTCAAGCGCAGGTGACGTTTGACATCACGGTTAAAATATTCCGAGTCTGAATATTTGATTGGTGTCTTCAAGTCCACCAAGTCCGCATTTCCAGTCACCATGTCTACCTTGATATACTCGCCGATTCCCTTGGCTTGATTATTAAACCACTTGATAGGATCTGCGTATTCTAGTGGTGTAACCCGATAAGGCTTCCCATCAATTGTCAATTGGGTATAGGTATCTGCCGCTACGTACTGCGACACCTTATCTGTTAGGGAACCCAAGTAGCGGTCCCCAATTTTTTCAGCGGTACTTCTATCTAAGATAGGAACCTTACTGGTATCAGTCTTAGGAAATTCAGTAAAGTCTTTTTCCGTAACCGTGACTACATTGGCATAATTTTTAGCCTGAAAAATGCTAGAAGTTACCAAGGAAACCAAGGCTGCTAAGAGAAGAATTCCTCCAATAGAAGCTAAAAGGATTTTCCCTAACCGATTGATTTTGAAACCCTCAAGATTTAAGGCAGCTTCCGCCTTGCCGTGGCGCACATGAACCGTTTTTACCAGATTGATTCCCTTACCAAAGCCAAATAAGACTGCGACAACCAACAAATGCCCACATAGGAAAAAGAGAAATTCCCAGCTGGTCAGGTTAAGAGGCGGTAAAAAGATATACCAGGTCGTTGCGATAAAAATAAGTTCGAAGACTATTCGTTTCATTTGCTTTCCTCCTAAATGATTCGTCCTTCCAAGTGATCCAGTTCATGCTGGCAAATCTGGGCTGGGAAACCTGTCAAAGTAATGGTCTGTTCCTGCCACTTGCTGTCACGATAGGCAACCTTTATAGTTTCATAACGCTTAGTTGGTCTCACACCTACCAAAGACAAACATCCTTCTTCCGTCTCATAAGGTCCTTCAGAGGACAGGAGCACTGGGTTAAACATGACCACAGGAACCAAGCCAAGATTAAAAATAATCACGCGCTTCTGCACCCCAATCATATTGGCAGCCAGACCGACACAGGTCTCACGATTTGCTAAGAGTGTATCCTGCAAATCTCTGGCAAGATACAGATCATCCTGACTTGCCGGCTGAGATACCTGAGATAAAAACAAAATATCCTTCACAATTTTCTTTTCCACTTCCTCACACTCCTCTTACTTTTTACTATATTATAGCAATTATAGCATAAAAGCTGACAACTGCAAGCCCTTTCCCTCAACTGTAGCAAAAAGCCATCCGAAGATGACTTTTCTTTTTAAATCGCATTCTTGTCAAAGCCGAGTTTGCGTTGGATAAATTTAACGATTTCGACAATAATAATCATTGAGAAACTTCCAGCCATGACGATTCCCCATTGAGACAAGTCTAGTTTGGTTACGTGGAAGATACCTTCAAGCGGTTCTACAACGATTGTTGCCATGAGAAGGATGAAGGATACAAAGATGGACCAGTTAAATGTCTTAGACTTGAATGGACCAACTGTCAAGATGGATTGGTAGACAGATTTGACATTGTAGGCATGGAAGAGCTGAATCAAACCAAGGGTTGCAAAAGCCATAGTAAGGGCATCTGCATGAATGGCATGATTGTCACCCACATGAACTGGGTAAGCAATCGCAAGTCCATAAACACTCATAACAATAGCTGCTTGGAGTACACCTTGATAGATGATAGAACTCAAAACACCACCTGAGAAGAAACTTGCCTTGCGTCCACGTGGTTTATGATTCATGACACCAGGCTCAGCAGGTTCAACACCAAGAGCGATAGCTGGGAAGGTATCTGTTACCAAGTTGATCCACAAAAGATGAACTGGCTGCAAGACGTCCCAACCAAACAAGGTTGATAGGAAGATGGTCAATACTTCAGCAGTATTGGCAGAAAGTAGATACTGAATAGTCTTTTGAATGTTTGAGAAGACTTTACGTCCTTCTTCAACTGCGACGATGATAGTCGCAAAGTTATCATCCGCAAGAATCATATCAGAAGCTCCCTTAGAAACCTCAGTTCCAGTGATTCCCATACCAATACCGATATCGGCTGTTTTCAAAGCTGGTGCATCATTGACACCGTCACCTGTCATGGCAACAACTTTACCTTGTTTTTGCCAAGCTTTCACGATACGAACCTTGTGTTCTGGAGATACACGGGCATAAACAGAGTATTGACCAACTACTTTTTCAAAGTCTTCATCAGACAGTTCGTTGAGCTCAGCACCAGTTAAAACGTGACCTTCTGTATCATTTGCGTCAATGATTCCCAAACGTTTGGCAATAGCTTCTGCGGTGTCTTGATGGTCACCTGTAATCATGATTGGACGGATTCCCGCCTCCTTAGCCACACGAACAGCCTCAGCCGCTTCAGGACGTTCAGGGTCAATCATCCCAATCAAACCAGTAAAGATTAAATCATTTTCAAGCTCTTCAGAAGTGATGTTTTCTGGAATACTGTCAATAATCTTATAAGCACCTGCAAGGACACGCAAGGCTTGGTGAGCCATTTCAGAGTTGTTTGTTTGAATGAGGTTTGTAACCTTCTCATCAATTGGAGCAATATCCCCAGCTTTGTCACGAAGAACACAACGTTTCAAAAGTTGGTCTGGAGCACCTTTGACTGCTACAAGGAAACGACCATCTGGCAATGGGTGAACCGTTGACATAAGCTTACGGTCAGAGTCAAATGGCAATTCAGCCACACGAGGGTATTTCTCTAAAAATCCTTTAACATCGTAACCCTTGTCCAAGGCATATTGGATAAAGGCTGTTTCAGTTGGGTCTCCAATCAGATTGCCTTCCGCATCGATTTTCGTATCGTTTGCCAAGACAACAGAACGAAGAAGTGGCATTTCAAGACCCAATTCAATGTCGTCAGCTGAATCATGTAGGACTGCATCGTAGAAGACTTTTTCGACGGTCATCTTGTTCATGGTCAGCGTACCAGTCTTATCAGAAGCGATGATTTCCGTTGAACCAAGCGTTTCTACAGCTGGCAACTTACGAACGATAGAGTTACGTTTTGCCAAAACTTGAGTACCAAGGGCAAGAACGATCGTTACGATAGCTGGGAGCCCTTCTGGAATAGCTGCAACGGCAAGCGCAACAGAGGTCATCAACTCACCAAGTGGATTTTTTCCTTGAATGAAGACACCCACTACAAAAGTAACAAGGGCAATGACCAAGATAGCATAGGTCAAGACCTTAGAAAGGTTATTCAAGTTTTGTTTGAGGGGTGTATCAGTCTCATCAGCGTCTTGAAGCATACCTGCGATGTGACCGACTTCAGTATACATCCCTGTATTGACAACAACACCCAGACCGCGACCATAGGTTACGTTAGAGTTTTGGAAGGCCATGTTGACACGGTCACCAATACCAGCATCTGCAGCAAGTTCAACTGTCAAGTCTTTTTCGACTGGCACAGACTCACCTGTAAGAGCTGCTTCTTCTATTTTAAGAGAGTTGGCTTCTAGCAAACGTAGGTCTGCTGGCACCACGTCACCTGCTTCGAGAGCAACAATATCTCCTGGAACCAATTCTTTAGAGTCAATCTCCGCCATATGCCCATCACGAAGAACGCGGGCAGCTGGACTAGACATGGATTTGAGGGCTTCGATAGCTTCTTCTGCTTTTCCTTCTTGGTAAACACCAAAGGCAGCGTTAATGATAACCACGGCTAAAATGATAATGGCATCTGCGATATCTTCCCCACCAGAAGTCACAACTGACAAGATTGCTGCCGCAACTAGTATGATAATCATTAAATCCTTAAATTGTTCGATAAATTTGACCAGGATTGATCGTTTCTCGCCTTCTTCGAGTTCATTGTGGCCAAATTCTGCAAGGCGCTTTTCCGCCTCACTTGATGACAAACCTTGCTCGGTCGCATCTACAGCATTCAAGACCTCTTCAGGACTCTGAGTGTAAAACGCTTGGCGTTTTTGTTCTTTTGACATGTGTCTCCTCCTTGACATTGTGTGCAAAACAGACTCTCTTTTCCCTCATCGCATCTTTTCACGACAAACAAAGAGAGACCTGTTAATCATAACAAGTCTCGCTGTTTAAGATAGTGCCGGAAAGCATACTTTTCAGTATAAAATTCGGAATGACGACACTATCACAGGTTTCTGCCAGCTACTCCCTTGAGTAGTACTATTATACCAAATTTTGAAAAGTTTTCAAAGAGTAAAAAATGACTTATTTGAATTTTCCCTTGAAAACCAGTATAATGGTAGAATGCTATGTGACTAGAAAGGAAGTTGAATGAAGCAATCTATCTCAAATCTCAAGTTAGCTGAGCGTGGGGCCATTATCAGCATTTCGACTTATTTGATCTTGTCTGCAGCGAAATTAGCAACTGGGCACCTCCTCCATTCATCCAGTTTGGTGGCAGATGGTTTTAACAACGTATCGGATATCATTGGAAATGTGGCCCTCTTGATTGGGATTCGAATGGCGCGCCAACCTGCTGACCGAGACCACCGTTTTGGCCACTGGAAGATTGAAGATTTGGCTAGCTTGGTCACTTCCATCATCATGTTCTATGTTGGTTTCGATGTACTAAGAGATACCATTCAAAAGATTCTCAGTCGTGAAGAAACGGTCATTGATCCTCTTGGTGCCACTCTAGGAATCATTTCTGCAGCGATTATGTTTGTGGTTTATCTCTATAACACTCGCCTCAGTAAGAAATCCAAATCCAAGGCACTGAAGGCTGCCGCCCAGGACAATCTTTCTGATGCTGTCACCTCACTTGGTACTACCATTGCCATCCTGGCTAGCAGCTTTAATTATCCGATTGTGGATAAACTGGTTGCCATCGTCATCACTTTCTTTATCTTGAAAACTGCCTATGATATCTTTATCGAGTCTTCCTTTAGTCTTTCAGATGGTTTTGACGACCGTTTGCTTGAGGATTATCAAAAGGCCATCATGGAAATTCCCAAAATCAGCAAGGTTAAGTCTCAAAGAGGTCGCACCTACGGTAGCAATATTTACCTTGATATTACGCTAGAAATGAATCCTGACTTGTCGGTTTATGAGAGCCACGAGATTGCGGATCAAGTCGAGTCTATGCTGGAAGAACGTTTTGGCGTCTTTGATACCGATGTCCATATCGAGCCAGCACCTATCCCTGAGGATGAGATTTTAGACAATGTCTACAAAAAATTGCTTATGCGTGAACAATTGATTGACCAAGGAAATCAACTGGAAGAACTCTTGGCTGATGATTTTGTCTATATTCGGCAAGATGGAGAGCAGATGGATAAAGAGGCCTATACAGCCGAAAAAGACTTGAATTCTGCTATCAAGGACATCCAAATCACTTCCATCAGTCAAAAGACCAAACTCATCTCCTATGAGTTAGATGGTATCATCCATACCAGTATCTGGCGTCGCCACGAAACCTGGCAAAATATCTTTCACCAAGAAACAAAAAAAGAATAGAGAAATCCTGTCATGAGACGGGATTTTTCTATTCTTTTAACTATTAAAGTCACTTAGATACTCATAGCGTTCGTATTTTTCAAGGAGTGCTTCGTTTTTCTCATCCAGTTCTTTTTGAAGAGTAGCTAGTTTGCCGAAGTCAGATCCGTTTACCTGCATTTCCCCTTCAATAGCAGCGATACGATTTTCCAAGGTTTCAATATCGCCTTCAATGCTTGCCCACTCCTGCTTTTCTTGGTAGGTCATGCGTTTCTTGTCTTCTCGAACCTTGACGACTTTTTCCTTTTCGGCTTTTTGAACTTGATTGGCCATCTCTGTTTCAAAGGCTTTTTCATCAAGATAGTCGGTGTAATGACCAAAGAAAGGACGAATCTTGCCATCCTCAAAAGCGAGAATCTTGGTCGCTACCTTATCTAAGAAATAACGGTCATGGCTAACTGTCAAAACTGGACCAGCAAAACCTTGCAAGAAATTCTCCAAAACTGTCAAGGTCGCAATATCTAGGTCATTTGTCGGTTCGTCCAAGAGAAGAACATTTGGTTTTTCCAAGAGCAGTTTAAGGAGATAAAGACGTTTTTTCTCTCCCCCAGACAATTTCTCAATCAAGGTTCCATGCGTCGAACGTGGGAAAAGGAACTGCTCCAGCAACTCTGCAATCGAAGTCGTAGAACCACCGCTGGTCTTAACCTCTTCTGCCACTTCCTGCAGGTAATTGATCACTCTCTTGCTTTCATCCAAGCCCTCAATTTGCTGAGAGAAATAGGCTATGCGAACAGTTTCCCCTATCACAACTTGGCCTGCTGTCGGCTCAAGACTTCCTGCAATCAAGTTAAGGAGAGTTGATTTCCCAACACCGTTGTCCCCAACAATTCCAATACGATCTTTAGCCTGCACCAAGAGATTAAAATCTTGCAAAATAGGCTTGTTTTCATAGGCAAAGGAAACTTCCTGAAACTCGATGACTTTCTTCCCAATACGACTGGTTTCAAAGTTCATGGTCAAGTCTGTCTCAGCAACGCCACCTGAGACTTCTTTCTTCAAGTCATGGAAACGATTGATACGAGCCTGCTGCTTGGTCGCACGTGCCTGCGGTTGTCTACGCATCCAGGCCAATTCTTGCTTATAAAGTTGTTCCTTTTTGTGGAGAAGAGCCGCATCGCGCTCGTCCTGTTCCGCCTTAAGGCGAACATAGTCCTGATAATTCCCCTGATACTCTGTCAAACCTGATCGATCCAACTCGAAAATCCGTGTTGACAAAGCGTCCAAGAAATAACGATCGTGGGTGATAAAAAGGACGGTTTTCTTGGAATTTTTCAAAAAGAGGGTCAGCCACTCAATAGTCGCAATGTCCAGATGGTTGGTCGGCTCATCCAGAAGCAAGAGGTCGTGGTTGCCAAGTAAAACTTGCGCCAACTGAACCCGTCTTCTTAGACCACCAGACAATTCCCCAACAGGAGTGGATAAGTCCTGAATCCCCAGCTTGCTGAGAACGGTCTTGACCTGACTCTCAATTTCCCAAGCTTGGAGAGAGTCCATCTCTACCATGACCCGTTCCAAACGAGCCTGCTTGTCCTCACTGTAGTTGAGCATGAGAAGTTCATACTCACGAATGAGCTGGATTTCCTTGAGGTCGCTAGATAGAACCGTATCCAAGATCGTCTTGCTATCATCAAAATCAGGATTTTGAGTCAAGTAACCAATCTGGTAATCATTCTTAGCTGAAAAAGGACTAACATCCCCATCAAAGCCAGAAACACCAGAAAGAACATCTAAAAGGGTGGTCTTCCCTGTTCCATTGACACCAATTAGACCGATTCTGTCTAGGTCATGGATAATAAAGGAAATATCCTTAAAAACGGTCTTGTCACCGACGGATTTACTTAGTTTTTCAACGATAAAATCACTCATTTTTTCTCCCTCAGATAAGCATGGATGGCTTGACGATCATTTTCCAATTCTCCATCGACAATGGCATACTCAATCTCTGTTAAAATCTCTCCCAAGTCTGGACCTGGTTGATAACCATATTCCTTGATTAAAATACCACCGTTGATTTGGATTTCTTTCTTATCATGAATAGTTAAACTCTGGTAGGTTTCAGTGATGGCTTGTGGGTTGACTTCTTTTCCTTGGGCCTGACGAAGATTTTCAGACTGTAAAAGTAAATCCAAGTCAAAGCGATAACAATCGCGCTTGCTCAATTCTCCCTTTTCACGCAAGGCCAAAATAGTCAGCAAATCCTGAACTTGCTTGGCAAATTGACGTGAGGTCTTCCAAGCCTTCAAAAATGGCTGCGCATTTTCAATCTCCAAAGCCCACAGTAGAGCTGCCCAGGCTTGTTCAGAGGATTCAAAAGTAAAATCAGTCTCTAAATCAAACAGTCTATTAAGCTCGTCCTGGCTAGATGCCATATCAGGGAGATAGTCATAAGCTTGACTCTCAATCATGGAAGCCAAACCCCTTCTCCAAAATGGAGCCAGCAAGAGTTTATCAAACTCAACGAAGGTACGCTCCACAGAAATTTTCTCCAAAAGTGGCGTCAAAATTTTCATAGCTTTAAATGTTTCTGACTCAAGTTCGAAGCCAAGACTAGCCTGAAAACGAAAACCACGCATAATCCGCAAAGCATCTTCGTTGAAACGCTCACTAGCCACTCCAACTGCTCGTAAGACTTGCTTTTCCAAATCTTCTAAACCATGGAACAAGTCAATGATTTCTCCTGTCTCGTCCAAAGCAAAGGCATTGACTGTAAAATCACGGCGCTTGAGGTCTTCTTCTAGCGAGCGCACAAAGGAGACCGCACTGGGTCTGCGATAGTCCACATAGACATCCTCTGTCCGAAAGGTGGTTACCTCATACTCCTCATCCCCATCTAAAACTAAGACGGTTCCATGCTCGATTCCGATATCGGCTGTTCGCGGAAAAATCTGCTTGGTTTCTTCTGGATAAGAAGACGTCGCAATATCCACATCATGAATGGGACGATTGAGGAGGGCATCTCGAACAGAGCCCCCAACAAAATAGGCCTCAAAACCTGCTTCTTTAATTTTTTCTAATACTGGTAAAGCCTTCTGAAATTCAGAAGGCATTTGCGTTAATCTCATAATAAGTGTTCTAATCCATAGACAAGCTCATGACGCTTGACAACTTCTTTAATTCCCAAATTCACCCCTGTCATGAAGGAGCTGCGATCATAGGAGTCATGACGGAGTGTCAATCCTTCTCCCTGATTGCCAAAGATGACTTCCTGATGGGCTACTAAGCCTGGCAAACGTACTGAGTGGATCCGCATGCCATCAAAGTCAGCACCACGAGCACCTGCAATCAATTCTTCTTCATCAGGCGCACCTTGCTGGGTAGACTCTCGAACTTCTGCCATTAACTCAGCTGTTTTAATAGCTGTTCCACTCGGAGCATCCTTTTTCTTGTCATGATGGAGCTCGATAATCTCCACATTTGGGAAATATTTAGCAGCCTGCCTTGCAAATTGCATGAGTAAAACAGCACCCAAGGCAAAATTTGGAGCGATTAAACCACCCAAATTTTGTTCACGAGAAAATGCTTTCAGCTCTGCAATTTCTTCACTCGTGAAACCAGTTGTTCCAACTACTGGAGCAAAGCCATTTTCAAGAGCAAAGCGTGTATTTTCATAGGCAACAGTTGGAGTAGTAAAGTCTACCCAGACATCCGCTTCAAAGCCTGCTAAATCAGCCTTATCCTTGAAAACAGGAATACCCTGCCATTCTGATTCAGACTCAAAGGGATCCAAAACTGCTACCAAGTCCAAGTCTGGATCAGCCAAGACCATCTGACAAGCAGCCTGGCCCATCTTTCCCTTAAAACCAGCAATAATTACTCGAATACTCATCTCTACTCCTGACTAAGATACAAAGGACGATAGCTGCCCTTGAAAAATAGGGAATGACGCTGACTTTCCATGAAAGGCAAGACAGGCATCTTTTTTCAAGAGGCAGGTAGTCCGTGTTCAATTTCTAAGATACAAAGCCTGTAAGAACACAGAGTGAAAATAGGAGTTCTAATCAAGGAGTGTCTCCTCCCTCCTTGGAAGAACTATCTTTTTCACAGAGGGTTCCAGGCGTGTTCAATTATCAAGATACAAAGGGCCTTAGCTACCCGTGAAAAATAGGGGATGGCGCTGACTTTCCATGAAAGGTAAGACAGGCATCTTTTTTCAAGAGGCAGGTAGTCCGTGTTCAATTGCTATTTCTTAACTAGCCTAGAAGCGCAAACTAAATTACTGGAATATAACCTAGAGCAATGCTTCCTGCTCCTAGGTGTGTTCCAATGACACTACCAAATGTAGCAAGTGAAACATCCGAACCTACTCCAGATTCAAGTAAGTGCTGACGCAATTCCTCAGCCTTTTCAGGGGCATTTCCGTGAATGACAATGATACGGTATTGGCCTGAAGCTGTTGCTTCCTTGATAATTTCAATTAAGCGCTTGGTTGCTTTCTTTTCAGTACGGACTTTTTCGTACACTTCAATCACACCTTGGTTATTGAAATAGAGGATTGGCTTAATGCTTAGCAGATTGCCCAAAATCGCAGCTCCATTTGAAAGGCGTCCACCTTTAACCAAGTGGTCCAAATCATCGACCATGATGAAAGCAGATGTGTGACTAATTTGGATAGCTAGCTTATCCTGAATAATGGCAAAGTCATCACCCTGGTCTCGCCAGTTAAAGACACTTTCAACCATGATACCCAGAGGAGCACTTGTAATCAAAGTGTCTGGGAAGGCAATGGTTAATCCCTCATAATCATCGACCATGTACTGGATATTTTGGTAAAAACCTGAAATTCCAGAAGATAGGAAAAGCCCCAAAGCATGTGTATAGCCTTGTTCTTTAAGCGAAGTTAGAATCTCATCTAACTTGGCAATACTTGGTTGACTGGTCTTAGGCAATTCAGAAGCCTGAGCCATTTTTTGGTAAAATTCCTCAGCAGTCAGATTGATCCCTTCGACATACTCCTCACCATCAATATTAACAGGAATATCCAAGACAAATAAATCTTCTCTTTGCAAGGTATCTGCACTGAGATAGGCAGAGGAATCTGTGATAACAGCTAATTTCATATTAGAACTCCAAATTGATTCCTGGTAAGTCTAATGCAATTTCAGTTACTTCATAAGTCAAACGGTTGAGCATGTTCAAACATGGACGAGCCAAGGTTTCCACTTCTTCTTGGTTCAATTCACTTGGTTCGTTAACAATACGACCATCGATATGGTTCACCTGTGAAATGGTTCCACTGATGACAAATTTATCAAATACAATCATAAAACTCAAGATAACAATCAAGGAAGTCACTTGATTTTCTTGGTCATGTTGAATTAATTGGAAGTTCACATCCACCTTAGTTTCAGGAGCTCCATTTTCATTTTCCCATTCAAAATTACGCGCATCAAAATGATACTGACTAACAAATTCTTGTTCACGTTTAAGATTCATGTCTTTCTCCCTCGGCTACAATATTATAAGCTATTGTACCATAATTTTTTATTTTCATCTAGTTTTCTAGGATTTAGTCAATCCCGATTTCAGCTCGAACTACGTCTGCGATGGTATCAACATAGTAGTCCACTTCTTCTGTTGTAGGCGCTTCTGCCATAACACGCAAAAGAGGCTCTGTTCCACTTGGGCGAACAAGGATACGGCCATTCCCCGCCATTTCAGCTTCCATCTTCTCGATGATAACCTTGATAGCTGGCACTTCCATAGCCTTTTCCTTCATGGCATTTTCCACTCGGATATTGACTAATTTTTGTGGATAGATGGTTACTTCTGCTGCCAACTCTGACAAGCTCTTACCAGTTTCCTTCATGATTTTGGTCAATTGAACAGCAGATAATTGGCCATCACCTGTTGTATTGTAATCCATCAAGATGACGTGACCAGACTGTTCACCACCGAGGTTGTAGCCTGATTTTCTCATTTCTTCCACAACATAGCGGTCGCCAACTGCAGTGACTGCCTTGTTAATGCCTTCACGGTCCAAGGCCTTGTGGAAACCAAGGTTGGACATAACAGTTGTCACGATTGTATTTTGGGCCAATTGTCCTTTTTCAGAAAGGTATTTCCCGATGATGTACATAATCTTGTCACCATCAACGATGTCGCCATTTTCATCAACAGCAATCAAACGGTCACTGTCTCCGTCAAAGGCCAAACCAATAGCTGAGCCGCTTTCTTTGACCACATCTTGAAGAGCTTCTGGGTGAGTTGAACCAACATTAAGGTTGATGTTAAGACCATCTGGTGTTTCCCCGATAACAGTTAATTGAGCGCCAAGGTCTGCAAAGATTTGACGGGCACTTGTAGACGCCGCACCGTTTGCTGTGTCCAAGGCAACCTTCATTCCCTCAAGAGGAGTTCCAGTTGAAACAAGATAGCCTTCATACTTACGCAAGCCTTCTGGATAATCTACCAAGGTTCCCAAGCCTTCTGCACTTGGACGAGGAAGAGTGTCTTCCGCAGCGTCTAGCAAGGCTTCAATTTCTGCTTCTTTTTCATCGTCCAGTTTGAAGCCATCGCCGCCAAAGAACTTAATTCCGTTATCAAGGGCTGGATTGTGGCTAGCAGAAATCATGACACCAGCACTTGCTCCTTCAGTTTTTACCAAGTAAGCTACTGCTGGTGTTGCCAAAACACCTAGTTTGTATACGTGAATACCAACTGAAAGAAGACCAGCTACCAAGGCAGATTCTAGCATTTCCCCAGAAATACGTGTATCGCGTCCTACAAAAACTTTCGGTGCTTCCGTTTCATGTTGGCTAAGAACATAGCCTCCAAAACGTCCTAGTTTAAAGGCCAATTCTGGCGTTAATTCTACGTTAGCTTCTCCACGGACTCCATCAGTCCCAAAATATTTACCCATTTTTATAAAATCCTTTTCCTATTTTTAATTCGTTTTTGAACTAGTTGCTTTCGTTGACGAAGATGTCTCCGACGAACTGCTTGTTGTTGAATTTGATGTGCTTGAACTTGGTGCTACTGGTTTTGTAGTCACCTTCATTGTTGTGTCGAACGGAGTAATAACTGCCGGTAAGACAACACCATTGCGATCGATTGCCTGCAAAGGTACTGAACCACTGTAATTACCTGTTATGCGTTCGCTGGTTGGTAAAAGCGCAATAACTTTGTCAATCTTAGCTAATGTTTCCTGGTCAGTTGTGACCGAAACTCGTTCGTTTGACACGGTTATACTATCAATTTGTAACTTGGGATCAATCTGGCTTTGGTCAACTTGTGGCACAACAAGCATCCCATCTCGCTTAACCTTCTTCCCAACTTTCACTGTAATCTTTTGAGGCGTTGCCACAGCGGTCAATCCACTTGGAAGATTTTCAATATTCAAGGGAACTTCAATCGTTCCAACACTGGCATCCGTCAAATCAGCAGTTACCTTAAACTTACGAGTGCTCTCCTGCATTTCGCTGGCCAAGGTCACACGATTGGCTCCGGTTAATACCACTGAAACTTCTGATGCAAATCCGCTAATGAAATACTGGTCATCATCATAGTGAATAACGATAGGAACGTTCGTTATCGTATTGGTGTAAGTTTCTGATTTAACCTGCCTTGCGGTATTACTATTTTGAAAGTTGGTTGACGTTGCATAGATGAATAAGATACAAGCAAAAAAGAGAGATGAAATGATGTATAGACTATTTTTTCTCATATTTCCAACCTCCTAACAAACGGTCCTTGAAACTGACTTTTTCCTCAACGACTGGCAAAAGAATTGCTCGTAGCTCTGCTTCAAATTCTTCAATCGTCAAATCGTGCTTGAAAACACCGTTATAGGTAATAGAAATGCCACCTGTTTCCTCTGAGACGATGAAGGTCAAGGCATCGGATACTTCTGACAAACCGATAGCCGCCCGGTGTCTGGTCCCAAATTCCTTTGAAATCCCTGTGCTTTCTGTCAAGGGCAGATAGGCAGAGGTGACTGCAATCCGATTTTCTCTGATAATCACAGCACCATCGTGTAGGGGAGTGTTGGGGATAAAGATATTAATAAGGAGTTCAGCTGAAATATTGGCATCCAAAGGAATCCCTGTCGCAATGTATTCTTGCAAGGTCCGAACTCGTTGAATGGCAACCAGAGCACCAATCTTACGGGGACTCATATATTCAACCGACTTGACAAAGGCACGAATCATTTGCTCCTCTGCACTAATTTGAGCAGTAGAAAAGAAATCTGTCGCCCTTCCCAAGCGTTCCAAACCAGTCCGAATCTCTGGAGAGAAGATAACAACCGCAGCAATAACCCCATAGGTGATAATTTGATTAATCAACCAAGAAATCGTTGTTAAACCAAGGATATTGGCTACAACCTGGGCTAATACAAAGATCACGACCCCACGCACCAAAATCATAATCTTGGTGCCAGCTATCGCTTTTGTAAAACGATATAAAATATAAGCCACAATCAAAATATCAAACAGATTGATGGCAATACTCCAAGGACTAGAAAACAAGCTAGTCCAATATTGCAGGTTGGATAATTGTTGAAAGTTCATCTGCTGTCTCCTCTCTGTCCAAACACGTTCCTTTCTATTATACCATTTTTCTGGCATTTTTTTCCCTATCCTACTTCATTTTAAATTAAAGAAAAAATATGATAAAATAAACTGACTAGAAAAAACAAAGGAGAAACCATGTCTCAACTCTATGATATTACCATTGTAGGTGGTGGTCCCGTCGGGCTTTTTGCAACCTTCTATGCACATCTACGCCAAGCCAAGGTCCAAATCATCGACTCCCTTCCACAACTAGGTGGACAACCTGCTATTCTCTATCCTGAAAAGGAAATTTTAGACGTCCCAGGTTTCCCAAACCTGACTGGAGAAGAATTGACCAACCGTCTAATCGAGCAATTAAACGGCTTTGATACCCCCATTCATCTCAATGAAACGGTTCTTGAGCTTGAAAAACAAGAAGAAGGCTTTGTCATTACAACTTCTAAGGGAAGTCACCTGTCTAAAACAGTTATCATCGCTATGGGTGGCGGTGCCTTTAAACCACGTCCTCTAGAACTAGAAGGCGTTGAGGGCTATGAAAATATCCACTACCATGTTTCCAACATCCGGCAATATGCTGGTAAGAAAGTGACGATTCTTGGTGGCGGAGACTCGGCTGTGGATTGGGCTTTGGCTTTTGAAAAAATTGCGCCAACTACCCTTGTCCACCGCAGAGATAATTTTCGCGCCTTGGAACACAGTGTCCAAGCCTTGCAAGAATCATCTGTGACCATCAAGACACCATTCATCCCTAGCCAACTCCTTGGAGATGGAAAAACGCTTGACAAGTTGGAAATCACAAAAGTTAAATCTGATGAAACAGAAACTATTGACATAGACCACCTCTTTGTCAACTATGGTTTCAAATCTTCTGTTGGTAACCTTAAAAACTGGGGTCTGGACCTCAACCGCCACAAGATTATCGTCAACAGCAAACAGGAATCCAGCCAAGCAGGTATCTATGCTATCGGTGACTGCTGCTACTATGACGGAAAAATTGATCTGATTGCGACAGGCCTCGGAGAAGCACCAACCGCCGTCAACAACGCCATCAACTACATCGACCCTGAGCAAAAAGTACAACCCAAACACTCAACAAGTTTATAAGAAAAGAACCACGAGTCCTACGATTCGTGGTTTTATAATTCATCGGCTAATTTATTTATCTTTCTAAGTCTGTGATTGACGCCACTTTTGGTCAGAGGGGTGCTGAGACTATCTGCTAACTGCTGGATAGAGTAGTCTGGGTGCTGAATCCGCAATTGCGCTACCTCCTGCAAATCCACTGGCAGGTTTTCTAAGCCCATGATATCTTTGATTTTACTGATATTGTTGATAGTCTTCATGCTGGCAGAAACTGTCCGAGCAATATTGGCTGTTTCTGCATTATTGGCCCTATTGAGGTCATTACGGGTTTCTCGCAAAATCTTAACCCGCTCAAAATCATCACGCGCCTGCATAGCTCCGATGACAATCAAGAAGTCCATAATATCTTCAGCACGCTGGAGATAGGTCACAGCTCCCTTTTTGCGCTCAAGCACCTTGGCATCCAGCAAAAACTGCTGGAGAAGAGAGGCAAGCCCTTGTGCGTGGTCCAGATAAACAGAACTGATTTCCAACTGATACTTGCCTGACTCAGGGTCACGAATGCTTCCATTTGCCAAGAAAGCGCCACAAAGATAAGCACGACCTGCTTCCTCATCTGATAAAATTTCCTCGTCAATACCTGTTTCCAGGCCAAAGAAGGAGTCTGCCAAGTGCAAATCACTCAGCAGGTCCTGCACCTTTTCATCTGTAAAAACGGTATAGACTCGATTCTTGCGAAGATTGCTCCGTTGGTGGTGGCGAATTTCCGATTTGATTTCGTAGAAATGGAGAAAGGACTCATAGAGGTGACGAGCCAGCTTGGCATTTTCTGTCACGACAGACAAGGTCAAACCCGAAGTCGAGAGACCAATACTGCCAGACATCTTGATAATGGCAGACAGTTCATGTCGGCTTAGATGGTGCTGACCTAGGATTTCTTCTTTTACTGCTACTGTGAAACTCATTTTCTCACCTGTATAATGCGCATCAATTCGTCCACTATCAAATCTCCATCGTGGAAGGCACCCCCATTTTCCAGACGAAGGAAGTTGGATGAAATCACACGCGGAACTTGCTTAAAAAGACCAGCAAAATCATGTTCCACCTGCACCAAATATTCATCAAACCGGTTGGAATTCATGTATTCCTGAGGCACTTTTTCAATATTCACCAAGACAGTGTCGATAAAAGGTCGGCCAAGGTGACGATGCAAGACTTCCACGTGGTCACTATCTGTAAAGTGTTCTGTCTCCCCACGTTGAGTCATGATATTGCAGACATAGGCGATTTCTGCCTTGGTTTCCAAAAGCGCCTGCCCGATTTCCTTAATCACGATATTGGGCAAAATAGAGGTAAAGAGAGAACCAGGACCTAGGACAATCATATCACTTTCAAGAATGGTCTGCACTACTCGACGGCTAGCCAGAGGCGTATCATCGTTGAGGGTATTGGTCACATAGACATGGTCAATCATGCCTGGATGGTCTGCAATATGGCTCTCTCCAGCCACTTCTGTCCCATCCTGAAAGACTGCATGAAGGGTCAAGGGATGGTCACTGGAAGGATAAATCTTCCCAGTTGTGTGGAAAAATTTGCTTAGTAACTGCATGGCATTATAGGTCGAACCCTGCATTTCTGACAGGCCAGCAATGATGAGATTACCCAATGGATGACCAGCAAAGGCTCCTGCATCTTCAGAAAAGCGATACTGAAAGACTTTCTCATAAAACTTAGGCATATCCGACATGGCCACAAGGACATTGCGGAGATCTCCTGGCGGTGTCAACTGCTGCATGTTTTTTCGGAGTTCACCTGATGAACCACCATCATCGGCCACCGTTACGATAGCAGCGATTTCCACATCTTTTTCACGCAGACTTTTAAGAATGACGGGGATCCCAGTCCCTCCACCAATCACCGTTATCTTTGGTTTTCTCATGAACGGTTTACCGTTTCCTTTCTTCGGTCTTTGTCGCGATGCCCTTCATTAACAGGCCAATTCTTGGATAAGTCCTGCGCCAAGCGTTTAGCAAAGGCCACACTACGGTGTTGCCCACCCGTACAACCCATGGCAATGGTCAAAACGGACTTACCTTCCTTTTGGTAACTTGGCAAAATCGGCTCAATCAAGGCCAACAAATGTTGATAGAAGTCTTCTGACTCAGGGTGATTCATGACATAGTCATAAACTGGTTCATCTACACCCGTTTGGTTTCGCAGTTCTGGAAGGTAGTATGGATTTGGCAAGAAACGGACATCAAAAACCAAGTCTGCATCAATCGGGATTCCATATTTAAAGCCAAAAGACATGACTTCGATACGGAAAGACTGGGCTTGTTCCTGATCAGAAAACTGCTCTGCAAGGGTTTTGCGCAACTCACGTGGAGTAAGTTCAGTTGTATCCACCACATTTTGACTCATATTTTTCAAAGGCGCCAAGAGTTCACGTTCCAGCTTGATTCCATCCAAAATCCGTCCATCTGCAGCTAGAGGGTGACTTCGTCTAGTTTCCTTGTAACGAGCTACCAATTCTTTATCAGCTGCATCCAAAAAGAGAATTTTAAAGTCCAGTTCTTCCTTATTTTCCAACTCATCCAAAACCGCTTGAATTTCTGAAAAGAAAGAACGGCTACGCATATCCACTACCAAAGCCAACTTATGGTCGTCTTCCTTTGTTTCAACCAACTGCAAAAACTTAGGCAAGAGAGCTGGTGGCATATTATCAATAGTAAAATAACCCAAATCTTCGAAGGACTGAATGGCAACTGTTTTCCCAGCACCACTCATCCCTGTCACAATCACCAAGTGAAGTTGTTTCTTTGTCATCTTTTTCTCCTTATATCAAAAGAAGTTTGGCAACACCAAACTTCAACTAGCTTATCCAATCTCTGCGATGACTTCGATTTCGACTTTTACATCACGAGGAAGACGAGCTACCTCCACAGCTGAACGAGCTGGAAATTCCTCTTTAAAGGCCGTTTGGTAAACCTCGTTAAAAGGAACAAAGTCGTTCATATCGCTCAAGAAGCAAGTTGTTTTGATAACATGGTCAAAGTCTGTTCCTGCTTCTGCCAAAATAGCACCAATGTTTTTCAAGACTTGTTCTGTCTGTTCTTGAATCGTTTCTCCAACGATTTCCCCAGTTTCAGGAGAGAGAGGAACTTGACCACTAGCAAACAAAAGGTTGCCAACGATTTTTCCTTGAACATAAGGCCCGATAGCCTTTGGAGCTTTATCTGTATGAATTGTTTTTGCCATTTTCTTTTCCTCACAATTTTTCTAAGATTGCATCCCAAGCCTCATCCATCCCTGCCTTGCTGACAGATGAAAAGAGGATAAAGTCGTCACTTGGGTCAAAGTTTAATTTCTTTTTGATTGCTGATTCGTGCTTGTTCCATTTACCACGAGGAATCTTGTCTGCCTTAGTCGCAACGATGATGACCGGAATCTCATAATACTTGAGAAATTCGTACATCTGAACATCATCTGCTGACGGGTCATGACGGAGGTCAACTAGACTGACCACTGCACGGAGATTTTCCCGAGTCGTTAAGTACTCCTCAATCATGCGCCCCCACTTTTCACGTTCCTTTTTGGAAACGCGGGCATAGCCATAACCAGGTACATCCACAAAGCGCATCTTGTCATCAATGTTAAAGAAGTTTAGGAGCTGCGTTTTACCAGGTTTACCTGATGTTCGGGCTAGATTCTTGCGGTTCAGCATGGTGTTGATAAAGCTAGACTTGCCTACATTTGACCGCCCTGCTAGGGCAATCTCTGGCAGTTCATCCTGCGGATAGTGGGATTTATTAGCCGCACTGAGTAAGATTTCAGCATTGTGTGTATTAAGTTCCATAGTCACCTCTAGGCTGTTTCTAGGATTGGTTTATCCGTTCCATCGACAGCTTCTTTTGTGATGCGGACCAATTTCACATTTTCCTGACTCGGTACTTCAAACATGACATCTAGCATTGTTTCTTCGATAATCGAGCGAAGACCACGCGCACCCGTTTTACGTTCGATGGCCTTATTGGCGATTTCTTGAAGGGCTTCGTCGTCAAATTCCAACTCGACGTCATCATAAGACAGTAAGGTTTGGTATTGTTTTACCAAGGCATTTCTTGGCTCTTTCAAGATACGAACCAAGTCATCGACCGTTAATTGCTCAAGAGCTGCAAAGACAGGCAAGCGTCCAATCAACTCAGGGATAATACCAAATTTTTGAATATCTTCTGCGATGATTTCTTGCATGTAAGAGCTGTTTTCGTCAATCGCCTTGTTATTTTGACCAAATCCGATAACTTTTTCACCCAGACGTTGTTTGACGATTTCTTCAATACCATCAAAAGCACCACCCACGATGAAGAGGATATTTTTGGTATCTACTTGAATCATCTCTTGTTGTGGATGCTTGCGTCCACCTTGAGGCGGTACGCTGGCAACAGTTCCCTCGATAATCTTAAGAAGGGCTTGTTGCACCCCTTCACCAGAAACATCACGTGTGATAGAAACGTTCTCGCTTTTCTTGGCAATCTTGTCAATTTCATCCACATAGATAATGCCACGCTCTGCACGTTCAATGTTAAAGTCAGCAGCCTGCAAGAGTTTGAGGAGGATATTTTCCACATCCTCACCCACATAACCAGCCTCAGTAAGAGCTGTCGCATCCGCAATCGCAAAAGGTACATTCAAGCTTTTAGCCAAGGTCTGAGCAAGGAAAGTTTTCCCAGAACCAGTTGGGCCAATCATCAAGATGTTTGACTTCTGCAAATCTACATCTTCCGACTCTTCACGCGTATCGTGGAAATTGATACGTTTGTAGTGGTTGTAAACTGCAACTGCCAAGGCACGCTTGGCACGATCTTGACCAATTACATAATGGTTCAAGATATGGAGGAGTTCGATTGGTTTTGGAACTTCTGACAAGTCTGCCAAGACTTCCTCAGCCAACTCCTCCCGAATGATTTCCTGGGCCAACTCCACACATTCATTACAGATAAAGGCGTTGTTCCCAGCGATTATTTTTTGTACTTCTTCTTGGCTTTTGCCACAAAATGAGCAATAAACCATCATATCATTATTCCTAGTTGTAGGCATGATTTCCTTCCGTTCTATTCTATACTGTCATTCTATCTAAAATAAGGTCATGTAAAAGGCATGAATACTATTGACCAAATTGGTAAAGGCATTTAACCAGAGGAGGATAGAAAGTCCATAACGCTTTTTACGAAAAGCCTGTGCGCCAGCAAGCAAGCAGACCAAACACAGCATGGCTGTGAAAAAACCAAATATACTACGTTCCATTAGACTTCCTTTCTCTTGCGGTATTGGATGGTAAAATCATAAGGATTTTTCTCATCTTTGGCGTAAAATTTGCTTGAAACTGTCTCAAAAAGAGACAAGTCAAACTCTTCAGGGAAATAGGTATCTCCCTCCACCCGAGCATGAATGTGAGTCACAATCACTTCATCAAGGTAGGATTCAAAAGCCTGAAAAATTTGCTTCCCACCGAGAATATAGAGATTCTTGTCTTGAGCCTGATACCAGTCCAAGACAGACTGGACATCATAAAAAGTAGTAACCCCATCTATCTTTTCTTCCGGGTTACGTGTCAAAATCAAGGTCTCCCGTTTTGGAAGCAAGCGACGTCCCATTCCATCAAAGGTCACACGCCCCATCAAGATAGCATGATTCAGAGTTGTTTCTTTAAAGTGTTGCAGTTCTGCTGGCAAATACCAAGGCAGACGATTGTCCTTACCAATCACACCCTCTTCATCCTGGGCCCAAATAGCTACGATTTTCTTAGTCATGCTTCCATCCTTTTCACTGATAGTACTATTTTATCAAAAAACTCAAAAAAAGACTGGTTTGGAATGCGTTCAGTTTGATAGAAAAGAAGCAGGCTAGCTTTAGCCTGCTTCTCCTGTCCCTAGGACATACGTTTCTTTGCTTCTAATTCAATTTTTTTGACTACTTCTTGAATGTTCAAACCAGTTGTATCAAGGTAAACTGCATCCTCTGCTTGTTTGAGAGGTGAAGTCTCACGATGGCTATCCTTGTAGTCACGCGCAGCAATTTCCTCTTTTAGGGTTTCAAGGTCTGTTTCAATTCCCTTGGCAATATTTTCCTTGTAACGACGCTCTGCTCTTTCATCAACAGAAGCTACTAAGAAAATTTTCAATTCTGCTTGTGGCAATACAACAGTCCCAATATCGCGACCATCCATGACAATCCCACCTTGCTGGGCAATCTCTTGTTGGAGAGAAACTAGTTTCTCACGTACTTCAGGAATTGCTGCAATAGCAGAAACATGATTGGTCACTTCATTTTCACGAATAGGATGAGTAATGTCCACATCTCCTACAAAGACAAGTTGTTCTCCAGTTTCTGAGCGCCCAAAGCTGATTGGATGCTGGTCCAATAAGGCTAAAAGTTCCTCAATTTCTTCCACTCCTAACTGGTGTTTCAGAGCCATATAGGTCGCCGCACGATACATAGCACCTGTATCTAGATAGGTATAACCAAAATTTTTAGCAATAATCTTAGCAACCGTACTCTTACCGCTTGAAGCTGGACCATCGATAGCAATTTGAATTGTTTTCATATCAACTCCTATTTGATTTTGATAACATCACCTGGATTAGCAAACCAAGAACCTGTAGCCATATGCCCAGGATTCAAGGCCTCTAGCTGAGCAATCGAGATTCCTGCACGAGCGGCAATGGTTGCTTCTCCTTCTCCAGCCTGAACTGTAATTGTCCCTTCACTATCAGTATGCTCTTCAGAATGACTTTCACTAGAAGAGCTCTCTGTAGAAGTTGCTTCTTCAGTCTTGCTAGATGAAGATGCGGATTCTTCTGTTACAGAGGTTGAAACAGGGGCAGATGAATCATAAAAATCTTTCAAGGCTGCTGTACGATTACTCCCTCCACTTGAAAGGTAAATCAATACTATTATCATTACTACAACAATCACGAAAAAGAGACTAGCTAGAATCGTCAAGACACGATTTGCAACAATACCTGTACCTTTTTGATTACGTTGATGTCGTTCCGTTCTCGTCTGTTCTTCTTGATTCTCATAAATATCTTCTTGCCACGGTTCTTTTGCCATACCTTACTCCTTGTTTTTTTTTACTTTTCTTATTACAATATAAATATGAAAATCACACTTATACCTGAACGCTGCATTGCCTGTGGTCTTTGCCAAACTTATTCTGAATTATTTGATTACCACGATAATGGAATCGTGCGTTTTTACGATGACCCTGACCAACTAGAAAAAGAAATCTCTCCTAGTCAGGACGTCGTAGAAGCTGTTAGAAACTGTCCGACACGTGCCTTGATTAAAGATTAACTCTAATACCGACAGGAACGTTCCACTCCTTCTAGTTTAGCATATTTCCATGCAAAATTATAGTCTTTTCTCTTTATTTTTTTCTGTAAAATCAGGAAGGTCACTTTTTTCTTTGACGAGATAAAGTGGTCTTTTTTTGGTCTCTAGATAAATCTTACTGATATACTTGCCGAGAATCCCAATGGTCAAGAGTTGAATCCCACCAAGGAAGAGAATAACAGCCATCAGAGAGGTCCAACCTGATGTCGGATTGCCCAAAATGAGGGTCCGCACCACAACAAAAAAGGTCATAAGCAGAGAAATAAAACAAGATAGGAGACCTGCCACAAAGGCTATAATCAAGGGAAAATCTGAAAAATTAACAATCCCTTCAATGGAGTAGAAAAAAAGTTGCCTAAAACTCCAACTGGTCTTACCAGCCTTCCTTTCGACATTTGGATAGTCCAGATAGTGGGTTTTAAAACCCACCCAGGCAAAGAGTCCCTTCGAAAAACGATTGGACTCAGTCAAGCTTAAAATGGCATCGACTACAGACCTTCTCATCATGCGAAAATCACGGACACCTGACGGCAGGGCTACTGGACTAATTTTTTTCATGAAGCCGTAAAATAGATTAGCACAAAAACTGCGAAAGAAGGGTTCCCCCTCCCGACTAGTTCTCCTGGTCCCAACACAGTCCAAGTCTGTATTCTGGTCTAGTAAGGCTTTCATCTCAAGCAATATACTAGGAGGATCTTGGAGGTCTGCATCCATCACCACCACTAGATCTCCTGTCGCATATTGCAAGCCTGCATACAGAGCTGCTTCTTTGCCAAAATTTCGCGAGAAAGAAATATAATGCACTGCTGGATTTTGCTCCCGATAGGTCTTTAAGAGTTCCAAGGTCCCATCACTTGATCCATCATCGACAAAGACATACTCGATTTCTGTTCCCAAATCCGGAAGTAAAGCTTCCAAAGCCTGATAAAAAAGAGGAAGTACTTCCTCTTCGTTTAAACAGGGGACAATGATTGACATCACCATCTTAGTCTTCAAATCCATTTGGATGCTTGCTTTGCCAACGCCATGCGTCTTCACACATTTGGGTGATGCCTAATTCTGCTTCCCAGCCCAGTTCTGCTTTGGCTTTTGCAGGATCTGAATAGCAGGCTGCGATATCCCCTGGGCGACGGTCTACAATGCGGTAAGGAATTGGACGTCCCACTGCTTTTTCCATATTTTGGATAATTTCAAGAACTGAGTAGCCTTTACCTGTTCCAAGGTTATAAACGTTTAGACCTGAACCTTTTTCGATTTTTTGTAGAGCTGCAACGTGACCTTTAGCCAAATCGACAACGTGGATATAATCACGAACACCAGTTCCATCTTCCGTATCGTAGTCGTCTCCAAACACTTGCACTTGCTCTAATTTCCCAACGGCTACTTGAGTCACATATGGCAAAAGGTTATTTGGAATACCGTTTGGATTTTCTCCCAAATCTCCGCTCTCATGAGCTCCGATTGGGTTAAAGTAACGAAGCAAGACCACATTCCATTCTGAGTCTGCCTTGTAGATATCCGTCAAAATTTCCTCTAACATGAGTTTAGTGCGGCCATATGGATTGGTCACTGAAAGTGGGAAATCTTCCAAGATTGGCACTGTATGAGGATCTCCGTAAACTGTCGCAGAAGAACTGAAGATGATGTTTTTACAGTTGTTTTCTTCCATGGCTTTCAAAAGGCTGACAGTTCCTGCGATATTGTTGTCATAGTAGGCAAGAGGGATACGGGTTGATTCGCCAACAGCCTTCAAGCCAGCAAAGTGAATGACCCCTGTTGGTTCTTCTTGTTTGAAAATGTCTCTGAGGGTATCTGTATCACGAATATCTGCCTCATAGAAAGGCACTTCAACTCCTGTGATTCTCTCAACAACTTCTAAACTTTTTCTGTTACTATTAACAAGGTTATCCACCACAACAACCTGATGACCTGCTTGGATTAACTCAATAACAGTGTGAGTTCCGATAAAACCTGCTCCACCCGTTACCAAAATCTTTTCTTGCATCTTCTTTCCTCGATTCTCGGATTATTTTTTCTTATTTTACCATTTTTGATAGGGAATGTCATTTGCCATCCTTGAGAGGGGGCTAAAATTTCAGTAAAATTCTTATTCGCTTTTTACTCGTTTGACATAGTTTTCAATTGGATAGTTTAGAGGGTCCAAGGTCAACTCCTTGCCTTGAACCAGTTGAGCTAGATGGTAACCAATGATAGGACCAGTTGTGAGGCCTGATGAACCTAGTCCACTAGCAGCATAGACACTTTCTAAGCCAGGTACTTGCCCAAAGAAAGGTGAGAAATCACTGGTATAGGCACGGATTCCCACACGCTCAGCTCTTGAAGTCGCTACTGCCAAGACTGGATAGTGAGGCAAGGCTGCCTCCTCCATTTGTTGGAGTAAGGTTTCATCTACCGTCAAATCAAATCCCATGTCATTTTCATGGGTAGCGCCTAGGGATAATTTCCCACCTGCAAAAGGAATCAAATCCCACTCCCCTTCTGGCATAACAACGGGGTAAGCTTCCATGTCTTGGCCAAGCTGATAATCTCGTAGTTGCCCCTTTTGGGGACGAACATCTACTTCATAACCTAAGGGTTCTAACAGATATCCCAACCAAGCTCCCGTCGCCAAAATAACCTGATCAAACACCTCTTCGTCAATCTGGTAACCTGATGCTAAAGATGTCAGAGTTACTTTTTCTTTGACCAGCTTGACCTGACTGGCTTCTAGCAAACGAGTCACTAAGAGTTGGCCATCTACTCTCGCTCCACCAGAAGCATAGAGCAGGTGGTCAAATCCCTGCAAGCCAGAGAATAATTCATTAGCTGATGCTTGGTCCAGAATGGCTAATTGCCCTATCAAGGGAGATTCTTCTCTACGCTGGTGGGCTAGTTGATAAAGTTCTTCCAACTTAGTTTCATCCTTTTTCAGGAGAAAGACTCCCGAACGCTGGTAAAAGTCGATTTCTTGCCCTGACTTCTCTAAATCAGCTAATAAATCCACATAAAAGTCAGCCCCCAAGCGCGCCATTTTATACCAGGCCTTATTGCGGCGTTTGGAAAACCAAGGACTGATAATTCCCGCTGCGGCCTTGGTAGCCTGACCTTGTCCATGGTCAAAGACGGTTACTTCTAGGTCACTTTCTTTCGAGAGGTAGTAGGCAGCTGTTGCTCCCACAATTCCTGCTCCAATAATGGCAACTTTTTTCATTGTTTTCACTTTCTAACTAGATATGGTGGAAAGGATTGGTCGATGCTTGACTAGGTACAATATCAATTGTCCAGTCTTTTTCCTTTTTCCATTGATTAAGAAGTGCTGCGATTTTTTCCACAAAGAGCACTTCGATATAGTGACCAGGGTCCAGTGCTAGCAACCCATCTGACAACATATCCTGGGCAGTGTGGTAGTAAATATCACCAGTGATATAGACATCCGCTCCTTTAGCTAAAGCATCCTTATAGAAAGACTGCCCGCTTCCACCACAGATAGCCACTCTTGAAATCGGCTTCTGCAAGTCATTCTCTTGATAATGCACCATTCGAAGACTATCTAGGCCAAAGACTTGCTTAACATGCTGGGCCAATTCTCCAAATGTCTTAGGTTGAATATTCCCAATACGTCCAATTCCACGTTCTGGACCTGTCTCCTGTAGATAAGTCGTCTCCTCGATACCTAGCATCTGACAAAACCAGTCATTGAGGCCATTTTCAACGATGTCAATATTGGTATGGCTGACATAAACTGCGATGTTATGCTTAATGAGATCAATGTAAATCTGATTTTGTGGACGGCTAGCTACCAAATCCTTGATGGGACGGAAAATAGGTGCGTGCTTAACGATAATCAAGTCTACACCCTTTTCAATAGCTTCAGCCACCGTTTCTTCACGAATATCCAGAGCAACCATGACTCTTTGGATATCCTTGTCCAAAGTGCCAATTTGCAATCCGCGACTGTCTCCTTCCATAGAAAATTCCTGAGGGCAAAAGGCTTCATACGCTTTGATCACTTCACTTGCTAGCATGGAGAACCTCCTTGATGGCTTGAATTTTATCTACTAAAACTTGACGTTCCTCCAGATTTTTTTCTGGAATTTGTCCGAGGGCGAACTCTAGCTTCTCAGCTTCTTTTTTCCATTTTTGTACAAAAAACGGACTGACTTCTTTGGACAAGATAGGTCCAAAACGGACATCACTTGCTGATAAGTTCATTTGTCCCGCTTCCACTACTAGAATTTCATAAAATTTGCCAGCTTCTTCTAGGATGCTTTCTGCTACAATCTGAAAACCATTGTCTTGCAACCAAATGCGCAAGTCGTCTTCACGATTATTGGGCTGGAGGATTAAACGCTCTACATTAGCTAACTTGTCCAAGCCTTCTTCTAAAATCCTCGCAATCAAACGACCACCCATACCAGCAATGGTGATGACCGACACTTGGTCAGCCTCTTCAAAGGCTGCTAGGCCATTGGCTAAACGGACTTGGATTTTCTCCTTTAGGCCGTGAGCCTCAACATTCTTGACCGCTGACTGGTAGGGACCTTCTACGACCTCACCTGCAATGGCGCTTTTGATTTGGCCTCTCTCCACCAACTCGATAGGCAGATAAGCATGGTCACTTCCCACATCTAGTAAAATGGCCCCCTGTGGCACAAAGGACGCCACTAATTCTAATCTCTTTGAAATCATCTTCTCTCACTTTCCAAAACTCTATTACCTCTTATTATACCACATTTCAGCTGGCAATCTTGCACCTAAAAAAACCGCAATCCACAGATTGCAGCCTTTCTTTATTTTCTGGCTTGATAGCGACTGGTCAGGATGAAAATCACGGTAAAGACCAACATCATGACACCATAAACAGGCAATGTTTGTCCTGTCAAGGTTGAAATTTCAAGTAGTTTTTGGATTCTTGGGAAGAGAGCTGTGGCTAGGAAGCCTCCTACTGACCAAACAATCAAGAGGACACGCCAAAGGGTGAATGGTATGCAGGCTCTAAATACAGATAAGAAACCAATTGACCCCAAGAGATAATAGAGGAGGGTTGAGATTTCTAACTCAGACCAGCCTTGACTCGTACCAAATATTTTCACAAACAGGACGCTGAAGACGACCATGAGAGCGCTTGGTAGGGCACGAAGCATGGATCTTCTGAGGAAGTTTGGCTCGACAGGTTTGATATTTCGCTCAAAAGTCAGAACGAATGGTGGGAAACCTTCCACGAATTGGTCAATCATGGTAATCTGGATTGGAATGAAGGGGAAAATCAAGATCCACTCAGACCGACCTAGTAAAGCACTGGCGATACAGATAACTGCGAGCAAGAAAGAATAGATGGTCTTTATCAAGAAAATCGGGGCGATGTGGGCAATGTTATTGACCACACGACGACCTTCAAAGAGAATCTCAGGAACATCATTAAAATCAGAGTTCAAGAGAACCAAATTGGCAATCTGCCGTGTTGCCGGGTCTCCCTCAGCCATCACGATGGAACAATCTGCCTCACGAAGAGCCAAGATATCATTGACTCCGTCTCCTGTCATAGCTGTTGTATGACCCGCTTTTTTCAGAGTTTGGATGATGAGTTTCTTTTGATGAGGGGAAACACGACCGAAAATAGCTGTCTCTTCAGCCATAGCAACCAATTCCTCATCCGTAATTTTCGAGCAATCTACATAGCTGTCATAATCCGCAAAACCAGCCTTCTGGGCAATGCTGGATACCGTAACTGGATTGTCACCAGAGATAATCTTGAGGCCCACTTCCTGAGAACGGAGATAGTCCAGCGTCTCTGCTGCTCCCTCTCGAATAGGGTCCAAGATTTCCAGCAAGGCTAGAGCCTGAATATCAGATGGTTTTTGTGGTTTGTGATGGTCTAATTTCTCCTGACTGAGAGCTAAGACCAAGACACGTGAACCTCTCTCCAAGGCCTCTCTGGCTTCTGGGACTTCAGAGTCCAGCAACATCTCAGGTGCACCTAAGAAAACTGTTCCCAAACCTTCTAACTCCATGGCTCCCCACTTGCGGTCGCTGGAGAAGGGAAGATTAGAGAGCATAGGATAAGTAACTTCTCCCACAAAACGCTTTCGAATAGCTTGCGCAGTTGGATTTTTATCCTCACTATGAGCCATATAGCTGGCCAAGATGCTAGCAAGCGCTGACTCTCCATACTCTTCGGTCAAAGGAAGTACAGCCTCCACCTGCATCTTTCCTTGGGTGATGGTGCCCGTCTTGTCCAGACAGAGCATATCCACGCGTGCCAAGGTCTCAACAGAATACATCTCCTGCACCAAGACCTTTTTCAAGCCCAACTTAATCACCGCAGTCAGGAGCGAAGTAATGGTCAAAAGGGCAATTCCCTTAGGTAACATCCCCAAAAGGGCTGTCGACGAGTTTACAACGGATGACTTGAGAGGCAGGCCTTTTAAAATCAAGGCTTCTAGCAAGAGAGCTAGACCAAAAGGAATGATAATCTTTCCAGTAAAACCTGCTAACTTGTCCAGCGATTTCATGATACGAGAGTTGATTGGTTTAACGGTCTTGGCTTCCAGCATGAGTTTGGCAGCATAGTTGTCTGCACCGACATGGTGAACTTGAGCTAAAACTGACCCACTAGCTAGGAAACTTCCTGACAAAAGCAAGGCATCCACTTCCTTTTGCACCAAATCACTTTCCCCCGTCAACATGGCTTCATTGACTTCTGCAAAGCCTTCCAAAACCAAGGCATCACTAGGAATCTGCTCTCCTGCAGACAAACGAATGACATCTCCTAACACCAATTCTTCAGGATTCAGAGCCACTTCTTGGCCATCACGAATAGTCTTGACCTTTTCCTTGGTCATGAGATTGAGCTTGTCCACCATGTGTTTAGCCCGCAGCTCGGTCACAATCCCAGAAAAAGCGTTAAAGCAGATAACAGCAAAAAAGACCAAATTGCTCCAAGCCTGCACAAAGGCAAGGGCCAAAGCAATGGCAAAGTTCAAAGCGTTAAAAAGGGTAAAGACATTTCGTTTAACGATTTGCCAAGTGCTAGTACTGGCCGATGCAGTAAAATCATTGACCAAGCCCTTAGCCTGTCTTTCCTTGACATCTCTTTGGGTTAATCCCATAATCTTATTTTTATCCATAAATTCTATCATATCATTTTTTCTAAAAGAATTCTAATCTCACCCCAAATATGTACCTAGTCAAGGGAAAAGTTTGCCAGCTCTCCTTTGATAAGGTATAATAATAACAAGAAAATAATCGAAGGAGATCGCATGTTTTATACTTATTTACGTGGATTGGTTGTCTTGCTCCTATGGTCCATCAATGGCAATGCCCACTATCATAATACTGATAAAATTCCTAATCAAGATGAAAATTATATTTTGGTTGCCCCTCACCGCACCTGGTGGGATCCAGTTTATATGGCCTTTGCGACCAAACCAAAACAATTTATCTTTATGGCCAAAAAAGAGCTCTTTACCAACCGTATCTTTGGCTGGTGGATTCGTATGTGTGGTGCCTTTCCTATCGACCGTGAAAATCCTAGCGCCTCAGCTATCAAATATCCTATCAATGTTCTCAAAAAAAGTGACCGTTCTCTCATCATGTTTCCAAGTGGAAGCCGACACTCAAACGATGTCAAGGGTGGCGTAGCTCTGATTGCCAAAATGGCCAAGGTCCGTATCATGCCGGTTACCTACACAGGTCCCATGACTTTGAAGGGCTTGATTAGTCGTGAACGTGTCGATATGAACTTTGGAAATCCAATTGATATCTCAGATATCAAAAAAATGAATGACGAAGGCATTGAAACAGTCGCCAATCGTATCCAAACAGAATTTCAACGTCTGGACCAAGAAACCAAACAATGGCACAATAATAAAAAACCAAACCCACTCTGGTGGCTTATCCGCATCCCTGCCCTCATCCTTGCCATTATCCTCGCTATCCTAACCATCATCTTTAGCTTTATCGCAAGCTTTATCTGGAATCCAGATAAGAAAAGAGAAAAACTTGCTTAAATAAATACAACAATCCCTTGGCAAAAGCCAAGGGATAAATTTTTTATTCGATTTTCCATTTTTGGGCCAACCAGCTGGAAAAGGCTAAAAATCGTTCAGCTACTTGTTCATGGTGTCCATAAGGGTCAAAGACAAACTGGCCGTTCGGATAGCGTTTCTGAAGACTGGTATGGATCTGCTCAGCATAGACTGGTGCTTGAGCCAGACGATTGCTATGATTGACTCCTTCTGTTTGACCGTTCTGTAAATACAGCAAACAGTCTAGATTTTTCACTGTCTCTGCCTTGCAGTAAGTCACAAAATCAGGATACCAAAAAGAACCGCAGATAGAGAAAACACAGGAAACCTTGTCAAAGCTGAAAAGACTGTAGACTGCCGCCAAACCACCTAGTGAATAACCTCCATAGGCAAGGCGTGCTTCATCCAGGCGATAAAGCGACTGCAACTTGTCTAAAAGGCCTCCAAATAAATGATCATGATAGACCTTGGCCTGACCTCCAAAATCTGGAGCTCCATCTCTCAGAGCAGCCACCTTCCAAGGAGTGTAGTCATCTAGGCGATTTTTAGAGATCAAGCCCACTAAAATCACAGATTCGGAAAGGGACGATAGGAAATCCAAGTTTCCATCATTCAATAAAATAGCCGGATAGGTTTGATTGGGGTCGTAGTTAGAAGGAAGGCTGATTTTGACTTGAATTCCTTCCCAATCAAACTCATTATTTATTGATAAAGTCATTGATTTTCTCAAGGGAATCAATCACTGCTGGACCATAGTCCATCAACTCATCGTAAGAGATGGTCATGATTTTTTGATTCTTAATAGCAGGAACGCTTTCCAAAACAGCATTTGCCTTCATCAACTCTACTGCTTTTTCATCCAATTTTTTATTGCGGTCGCTGGTTACATAGATAATCAATTCAGGATCCATTGACACGAGGTTTTCCAAGGTCAAGCCTGATGTCCCCGTAGCAACGTTTGTATAACCAAGTTGGTTCAGCAAACTTTCTTGCAAAGCAGACTTGTAGGCACCGAAGGTTTCATCATTATAAGCAACCATAATCAAAGCCTTTTTCTTTTCACCTTGACTTGCTGGATTTGCTTTCTTAACAGCGTCAATTTTAGTTTGTAATTGGGCTGCGTATTCATTGGCCTTGTCCTGAACATTAAAAATCATTCCAAGATTTTTGACATCTTCTACAATATTTCCTAAATCTTGCTGAATCGTTGAGAGAGAAGCTTTTTGCGTATAAACTGGGATTTTGTTTTCATTCCAAGCGCTAACTGTCCCCAAGGATTTTTCAGAAAACATCATGTTTCGCCCCATCACAGCGTCTGGCTCATAAGAAAGGACTGTCTCTTGTGAGACTGTTTTTTTATCCCCAATTTGAGGAATCGTCGCAATTGCCTCCTTGTATTTGTCCGTCACAGCATTATCAGGGTTAAGCATGCCAGCAATTTTATCCTTCAAGCCTAACTCCAATAAGATTTCAGTGGTAGAAAGATTGTTGGTGATAACTTTTTCAGGTGCCTTGTCAAAGACTTGTTCGACTTCATTTCCTTTAGCATCATAGGTCTTAACCGTTAACGGATAAGTCGTCTCTGCGTTTGCCTTTTGACTTGTTTCTGTGCTAGACTGTGTGGTAGCTTTTTCTGTAGTAGTATTGCCACAAGCTGCCATGGTTAGGGTAGCTACTGTTACGAGTAAAATGCTTAGTGTTTTTTTCATCTTGTTTTCCTTTTCATTCTTATAAATAGTGAATCATGGCTTGCTGATCCTTGGTCCAAGTCACCTGACTTTGAACTCCGTATACAGTTTGCAATGACTCAGGGGTGATGGTCTCCTTTGGAGTCCCTTGGTAAAGGATTTCCCCCTCTTTCATCAGATAGAGATAATCCGAATAGCGACAAGCAAGTTGAATATCATGCAGGACAGCTAGAACATTAACCTTGAGATTTTTCACAATGGCCAGTAAGTCTAGCTGATACTTGATATCCAGGTGATTAGTTGGTTCGTCCAAAAGTAAGAGAGTCGGTTCTTGTGCCAAAGCGCGGGCTAGTAAGACCCGCTGTTTCTCTCCCCCTGATAAGGACGAATAGAGACGAGTTTTCTTCTCAAGCATATCCACCTTAACGAGGGCATCTTGAACGAGCGCATAATCCCTTTCCCTTTCCTTCTGTAGAAAAGAGAGGTGGGGAGTTCTTCCCAGCAAGACGATTTCCTCAACTGTACAATCAAACTGCAATTGATTAAACTGGGTCACAACTGCCATTTGCTTGGCTGTTTCTTTGATCGTCCATTGTTCCAGAGGCTTTCCATCTAAGCTTATCAAGCCTTTATCCGCCTTTTCCTGACGATAGAGGAGTTTAAGCAGGCTGGTTTTTCCACTTCCATTTGGTCCTAGTATCGTGTGAAATTGATTCCCTTCAACTTTAAGAGAAACTCCCTTGAGGATTTTTTTCTCTCCCAGTCCAAAATGGATATCCTTACAAATCAAGTCCATGTCAGACCCTCACCTCCCTTCGCCTACCTCCAACAATGTAGATAAAGAAGGGAGCACCTACTAAGGCTGTGAAAATACCAATAGGAAGCTCTGCGTTTGGAATGATGATACGAGAGAGTACGTCTGCCCAGATGACAAAGAGGGCACCTAGCAAGGTTGCAACAGGAAAAAGCCTCTTGTAACTCGTTCCTACTAACCCTCGAGCTAAATGTGGAGTAATCAGACCAACAAATCCAATAATCCCACAGGTTGCTACTAATACTGCTGTTAGCACAGCCACCATGGTCACATAAAGATACCAATAAAAGCGTAAGGGAATCCCCAAAGTTAAAGCAGCCTCATCTCCCATCATCATCGCGTTGAAAACACGATACTGAGTAGAGAAAAATACAAAGGCCATTCCTACTACTATAGTTGGCAAGAATAAGTCAGACCAGCTAGTCCCAGCGAGCGAGCCCATGGTCCAAAACTTAATGGTCATCACACTATCCGCATTAGCTCCAACTGAGATAATAAAGTTTGAAAAAGCCAGAAAGAGAGCATTGACCACTGTTCCTGATAAAATCAGACTGGAAGTCGTCATCCTTCCCTGCATAGAGGCAATGATGAGGACAGCAATTGTTGCCAAAATAGCTCCAAGGAAAGCTCCAAGACTAATCACCAATTTTAAACCAAGAATGATGCTCAAAGTTGCCCCTAGAGTTGCACCCGCAGATATTCCTAAGACATAAGGCTCTGCTATGGGATTATTCACTGTAGACTGCATCACGCTACCACACATAGAAAGGCCTGCTCCTACTATCAGACCTAACAATACTCGGGGGAATCTCATGTTCCATACAATGGCAAGAGTAGACTTGGAAACCTCTCCTATCTCAAGAGGAAATCCCAACCTGCTCAAAATAATCCGATAGGTATCTCCTAGATCAATCGCAACAGATCCCATTGAAACTGCTAGAAAGAGAGAAATCCCTAAAACACCTAGTAAAATACCTAAAAGCAATACAAATTGCAGGTCCTGTCGGCTTCCAGAAAATTTGGAAAGCATGCAAACCTCCTTTGATAGAATCTTAAAAATTTAGAAAATTCTCATGAAAAGTATACCATATTTTCAACAATGGAACAAGATGAGAAAAACAAATATAGTTAGTCTTACAGTGCTAATAATCGTAACCGAAGATTATACTTGAGTATATCGAGGTAAAGTGACACCATAAAAAGCCCTCTGAAAATAGAGAGCCACCTGTTTATATAATTAGTGAGAATCTTTATGTCACCAATTCTCCCACTGAGTTTCAACTTTCACCTCACCATAGTTGCTTGGCGAGTATTTACTGTCATAAATGGTACACCAGTCTTTCAAGACTTTTTGGTTGACGATTTCGTCATAGTCCTTCTCTAATTCTTCTTTGGAAATATTATTTTTTCTTAAATATTCTCT
>NZ_JVJI01000136.1:0-660 GCF_001072665.1 Streptococcus pseudopneumoniae
TACTGTAATCACTTTTCCATTTGGTAATTCAACCGTTACTTTAACTGGATCTTTCTTACCTGGAGTTGTTAAGTCTGGAATGTTTTCAACATTTGTGACCTTGCCACCTTCTGGAATCTTAATTCCTTTAGTATAATCCTCTGGTGTTAATGGGGTAGATGTGACTGGTGTCTCAATCTCTTTAACAGGTGTTACTGTTACTGGGACTTCTACTGTAATCACTTTTCCATTTGGTAATTCAACCGTTACCTTAACTGGATCTTTCTTACCTGGTGTTGTCAAGTCTGGAATGTTTTCAACATTTGTGACCTTGCCACCTTCTGGAATCTTAATTCCTTTAGTGTAATCCTCTGGTGTTAATGGAGTTTTCGTAACTGGAGTTTCAATTTCCTTAACAGGTGTTACTGTTACTGGGACTTCTACTGTAATCACTTTTCCATTTGGTAATTCTACCATTACTTTAACTGGATCCTTCTTACCTGGAGTTGTCAAGTCTGGAATGTTTTCAACATTTGTGACCTTACCACCTTCTGGAATCTTGATGCCTTTAGTGTAATCCTCTGGGGTTAATGGAGTTTTCGTAACCGGAGTTTCAATTTCCTTAACAGGTGTTACATTAACTGGGACTTCTACTGTAATCACTTTTCCATTTGGTAATTC
>NZ_JVJI01000137.1:0-5188 GCF_001072665.1 Streptococcus pseudopneumoniae
AGCTAAGCGACTTCCATATCTCACAGGGGGCAACCCCCAACTACTTCCGGCGTTCTAGGGCTTAACTTCTGTGTTCGGCATGGGTACAGGTGTATCTCCTAGGCTATCGTCACTTAACTCTGAGTAATACCTACTCAAAATTGAATATCTATTCAAATCAAGAAAACCTCTCGCTTTCATATTCTCAGTTACTTTGGATAAGTCCTCGAGCTATTAGTATTAGTCCGCTACATGTGTCACCACACTTCCACTTCTAACCTATCTACCTGATCATCTCTCAGGGCTCTTACTGATATAAAATCATGGGAAATCTCATCTTGAGGTGGGTTTCACACTTAGATGCTTTCAGCGTTTATCCCTTCCCTACATAGCTACCCAGCGATGCCTTTGGCAAGACAACTGGTACACCAGCGGTAAGTCCACTCTGGTCCTCTCGTACTAGGAGCAGATCCTCTCAAATTTCCTACGCCCGCGACGGATAGGGACCGAACTGTCTCACGACGTTCTGAACCCAGCTCGCGTGCCGCTTTAATGGGCGAACAGCCCAACCCTTGGGACCGACTACAGCCCCAGGATGCGACGAGCCGACATCGAGGTGCCAAACCTCCCCGTCGATGTGAACTCTTGGGGGAGATAAGCCTGTTATCCCCAGGGTAGCTTTTATCCGTTGAGCGATGGCCCTTCCATACGGAACCACCGGATCACTAAGCCCGACTTTCGTCCCTGCTCGAGTTGTAGCTCTCGCAGTCAAGCTCCCTTATACCTTTACACTCTGCGAATGATTTCCAACCATTCTGAGGGAACCTTTGGGCGCCTCCGTTACCTTTTAGGAGGCGACCGCCCCAGTCAAACTGCCCGTCAGACACTGTCTCCGATAGGGATCACCTATCCGGGTTAGAGTGGCCATAACACAAGGGTAGTATCCCAACAACGTCTCCTTCGAAACTGGCGTCCCGATCTCTTAGACTCCTACCTATCCTGTACATGTGGTACAGACACTCAATATCAAACTGCAGTAAAGCTCCATGGGGTCTTTCCGTCCTGTCGCGGGTAACCTGCATCTTCACAGGTACTAAAATTTCACCGAGTCTCTCGTTGAGACAGTGCCCAAATCATTACGCCTTTCGTGCGGGTCGGAACTTACCCGACAAGGAATTTCGCTACCTTAGGACCGTTATAGTTACGGCCGCCGTTTACTGGGGCTTCAATTCATACCTTCGCTTACGCTAAGCACTCCTCTTAACCTTCCAGCACCGGGCAGGCGTCACCCCCTATACATCATCTTACGATTTAGCAGAGAGCTGTGTTTTTGATAAACAGTTGCTTGGGCCTATTCACTGCGGCTGACGTAAAGTCAGCACCCCTTCTCCCGAAGTTACGGGGTCATTTTGCCGAGTTCCTTAACGAGAGTTCTCTCGCTCACCTGAGGCTACTCGCCTCGACTACCTGTGTCGGTTTGCGGTACGGGTAGAGTATGTTTAAACGCTAGAAGCTTTTCTTGGCAGTGTGACGTCACTAACTTCGCTACTAAACTTCGCTCCCCATCACAGCTCAATGTTATAGAACTAAGCATTTAACTCAGTTCACACCTCACTGCTTAGACAGACTCTTCCAATCGTCTGCTTTAGTTAGCCTACTGCGTCCCTCCATCACTACATACTCTAGTACAGGAATATCAACCTGTTGTCCATCGGATACACCTTTCGGTCTCTCCTTAGGTCCCGACTAACCCAGGGCGGACGAGCCTTCCCCTGGAAACCTTAGTCTTACGGTGGACAGGATTCTCACCTGTCTTTCGCTACTCATACCGGCATTCTCACTTCTATGCGTTCCAGCACTCCTCACGGTACACCTTCTTCACACATAGAACGCTCTCCTACCATACCTATAAAGGTATCCACAGCTTCGGTAAATTGTTTTAGCCCCGGTACATTTTCGGCGCAGGGTCACTCGACTAGTGAGCTATTACGCACTCTTTGAATGAATAGCTGCTTCTAAGCTAACATCCTAGTTGTCTGTGCAACCCCACATCCTTTTCCACTTAACAATTATTTTGGGACCTTAGCTGGTGGTCTGGGCTGTTTCCCTTTCGACTACGGATCTTAGCACTCGCAGTCTGACTGCCGACCATAATTCATTGGCATTCGGAGTTTATCTGAGATTGGTAATCCGGGATGGACCCCTCACCCAAACAGTGCTCTACCTCCAAGAATCTCTAATGTCGACGCTAGCCCTAAAGCTATTTCGGAGAGAACCAGCTATCTCCAAGTTCGTTTGGAATTTCTCCGCTACCCACAAGTCATCCAAGCACTTTTCAACGTGCCCTGGTTCGGTCCTCCAGTGCGTCTTACCGCACCTTCAACCTGCTCATGGGTAGGTCACATGGTTTCGGGTCTACGTCATGATACTAAGGCGCCCTATTCAGACTCGGTTTCCCTACGGCTCCGTCTCTTCAACTTAACCTCGCATCATAACGTAACTCGCCGGTTCATTCTACAAAAGGCACGCTCTCACCCATTAACGGGCTCGAACTTGTTGTAGGCACACGGTTTCAGGTTCTATTTCACTCCCCTCCCGGGGTGCTTTTCACCTTTCCCTCACGGTACTGGTTCACTATCGGTCACTAGGGAGTATTTAGGGTTGGGAGATGGTCCTCCCAGATTCCGACGGGATTTCTCGTGTCCCGCCGTACTCAGGATACTGCTAGGTACAAAGACTATTTTAAATACGAGGCTATTACTCTCTTTGGCTGATCTTCCCAAATCATTCTTCTATAATCTTTGAGTCCACATTGCAGTCCTACAACCCCGAAGAGTAAACTCTTCGGTTTGCCCTCCTGCCGTTTCGCTCGCCGCTACTAAGGCAATCGCTTTTGCTTTCTCTTCCTGCAGCTACTTAGATGTTTCAGTTCACTGCGTCTTCCTCCTCACATCCTTAACAGATGCGGGTAACAGGTAGTACCTGTTGGGTTCCCCCATTCGGAAATCCCTGGATCATCGCTTACTTACAGCTACCCAAGGCATATCGTCGTTTGTCACGTCCTTCTTCGGCTCCTAGTGCCAAGGCATCCACCGTGCGCCCTTATTAACTTAACCTTATTTTTTGACCTTTCAGTCATAAACTCTTATTAATACTACAGCGTTTTCGGTTTATTTTCTTGTTACTATTTGATATAGATATTCAATTTTCAATGTGCATTACTTGGTGATCTCTCACCAATGGAGCCTAGCGGGATCGAACCGCTGACCTCCTGCGTGCAAAGCAGGCGCTCTCCCAGCTGAGCTAAGGCCCCACAAGACCTCTCAAGACTAAACAAGACCAATGCGCAGTTCCTTATCCTTAGAAAGGAGGTGATCCAGCCGCACCTTCCGATACGGCTACCTTGTTACGACTTCACCCCAATCATCTATCCCACCTTAGGCGGCTGGCTCCTAAAAGGTTACCTCACCGACTTCGGGTGTTACAAACTCTCGTGGTGTGACGGGCGGTGTGTACAAGGCCCGGGAACGTATTCACCGCGGCGTGCTGATCCGCGATTACTAGCGATTCCGACTTCATGTAGGCGAGTTGCAGCCTACAATCCGAACTGAGACTGGCTTTAAGAGATTAGCTTGCCGTCACCGGCTTGCGACTCGTTGTACCAGCCATTGTAGCACGTGTGTAGCCCAGGTCATAAGGGGCATGATGATTTGACGTCATCCCCACCTTCCTCCGGTTTATTACCGGCAGTCTCGCTAGAGTGCCCAACTGAATGATGGCAACTAACAATAGGGGTTGCGCTCGTTGCGGGACTTAACCCAACATCTCACGACACGAGCTGACGACAACCATGCACCACCTGTCACCTCTGTCCCGAAGGAAAACTCTATCTCTAGAGCGGTCAGAGGGATGTCAAGACCTGGTAAGGTTCTTCGCGTTGCTTCGAATTAAACCACATGCTCCACCGCTTGTGCGGGCCCCCGTCAATTCCTTTGAGTTTCAACCTTGCGGTCGTACTCCCCAGGCGGAGTGCTTAATGCGTTAGCTGCGGCACTAAACCCCGGAAAGGGTCTAACACCTAGCACTCATCGTTTACGGCGTGGACTACCAGGGTATCTAATCCTGTTTGCTCCCCACGCTTTCGAGCCTCAGCGTCAGTTACAAGCCAGAGAGCCGCTTTCGCCACCGGTGTTCCTCCATATATCTACGCATTTCACCGCTACACATGGAATTCCACTCTCCCCTCTTGCACTCAAGTTAAACAGTTTCCAAAGCGTACTATGGTTAAGCCACAGCCTTTAACTTCAGACTTATCTAACCGCCTGCGCTCGCTTTACGCCCAATAAATCCGGACAACGCTCGGGACCTACGTATTACCGCGGCTGCTGGCACGTAGTTAGCCGTCCCTTTCTGGTAAGATACCGTCACAGTGTGAACTTTCCACTCTCACACTCGTTCTTCTCTTACAACAGAGCTTTACGATCCGAAAACCTTCTTCACTCACGCGGCGTTGCTCGGTCAGACTTCCGTCCATTGCCGAAGATTCCCTACTGCTGCCTCCCGTAGGAGTCTGGGCCGTGTCTCAGTCCCAGTGTGGCCGATCACCCTCTCAGGTCGGCTATGTATCGTCGCCTTGGTGAGCCGTTACCCCACCAACTAGCTAATACAACGCAGGTCCATCTGGTAGTGATGCAATTGCACCTTTTAAGCAAATGTCATGCAACATCTACTCTTATGCGGTATTAGCTATCGTTTCCAATAGTTATCCCCCGCTACCAGGCAGGTTACCTACGCGTTACTCACCCGTTCGCAACTCATCCAGAGAAGCAAGCTCCTCCTTCAGCGTTCTACTTGCATGTATTAGGCACGCCGCCAGCGTTCGTCCTGAGCCAGGATCAAACTCTCATTAAAAGTTTGAGTTCTCACTCATTTCTGTCACTGACAGATTTATTGTTTTTCATTGTTCAGTACTACAACCTTAGTTGTAGTGCCCTGCACATTGGTTCGTCTTGTTCAGTTTTCAAAGGTCTTTGTCACTCGCTTCTCTCAAGTGACAACTATATTAGTATATCACAGCCGCTTTCGCTTGTCAACACTTTTTTGAAACTTTTTTAACTTTTTTCATCAAGTGCTTCAACCACAATACACCATAGTCCGTACGGGATTCGAACCCGTGTTACCGCCGTGAAAAGGCGGTGTCTTAACCCCT
>NZ_JVJI01000138.1:0-36776 GCF_001072665.1 Streptococcus pseudopneumoniae
GCTTAATTTTAAAACTAAAAACACGAAAAATCGTGTTAGAAAGGAATGCTATGTTAAATATTGATAAAGCTCGAAAAGAAAAAGGTGTAGCGATTGTAGATATGGCCGATTATTTGGGTGTGAGAGCTCAGACGGTAAGCGACAAAATTAGTGGCACTTATGATTTTAAGTTTACTGAAGCTCTCGCATTACAACAAAAATTTTTTCCAGAATACGATTTAGAATATCTTTTCACTAAAGCAGTCGAAACTGCTTAATTTTAAAACTAAAAACACGAAAAATCGTGTTAGAAAGGAATGCTATGAACGAACTAATCAACGTAACTCTGAATGACAATCATGAGCCGATTGTATCTGGTCGTCAATTGCATGAGGCACTGGGAGTTAAAACAGCTTATAAAGACTGGTTTCCACGAATGACGGAATATGGATTTACAGAAGGTGAAGACTTTAGCTCATTTTTGAGCAAAAGTACTGGAGGTAGACCTAGCCAAGACCACATCATCAAACTAGACATGGCTAAAGAAATCGCCATGATTCAGCGAACGGACAAAGGAAAAGAAGTCAGACAGTACTTCATCCAAGTGGAAAAGGACTTTAACAGCCCTGAGAAAATCATGGCAAGAGCTTTACTCATGGCTGATCAGAAAGTCCACAAGCTGGAGGCTCAGATTGAGGCTGACCGTCCTAAAGTGCTATTTGCCGACGCAGTCAGTGCTAGTCACACATCTATCTTGGTTGGAGACCTAGCTAAGCTCATCAGTCAGAATGGTTTCAAAATTGGAGCAAATCGCTTGTTTAGCTGGCTACGTGACAACGGTTATCTTATCAAGAAACGTGGAGCTAGTTGGAACATGCCTACGCAAAAATCAATGGAGTTAGGTTTGTTTGAAATCAAAGAAACTAACATCCAGCACGCAGACGGTCATATCAGTATCAATAAGACTAGTAAGGTCACTGGTAAGGGCCAACAGTACTTTATTAACAAGTTCCTTGATCAGGAATGCTTAACAGGATAGAAAGGGGCAATATGAAACAGTTAAAAGTAATCATCAAACCCAAGCAGGAACCTACTGAAGGTCAATGTCTGCGTTCGTCAGGCTACTCAATAAAAATCAATGACTGGGAACTCGGTCGTGGGGTTACTAGCTTTAGACTGGAAATGCCTGCGGAAGAGAAACCAAAAATCACTATCACAGCAATTCCAGATGTCATGGAAATCGATGCGACAGTGATTGCTGATATTCAGAGTTTACGATCTGAAGAAACATCAAATCATAAAGACTATGAGCAGCAGAAGGCGTTTTTAGAAGATTTGCTGTCATATTCTAAGTTGCTTAAAAATAATGATTTTCATTCAAAGATTATCATTTCAGCAGATGGAGTTTATTTGGAGCAAACAAAAGAGTTTCACCCACTTGATGAAACTCAATTGGATTGATGACGAACTGGAAGTCAGTTTGGATGAATTAAGATAATAAAAAAGCCCCTCTAGAACGGCAATTTCATTGAGGGACTAAGCAAAATACTTTACGAGGTAATTATATCATGAAAACAGTAAAAAAGGAATGGGAGCCACGGATTGTAAACATCATGGCAGATGGCTCTCAAGTTGACGATCTGACAGGATATGTCATCCCTGCTGGTCATTCGTACTATGACATCATTTTAGGAATGCACAAGCGAGAGTTACAGAAAGGGGCTTAAATATGAGGTATGCAGTATATTCTAAGAAATACTCACGAAAATTACACATCTATCAATAACACTTTCACTCAAGATAAGCAACTGAAACCAGCCACAATAGGGATTTTGGCAGTCATACTGACTAATAAGTCTGATTGGGTTGTGTATCCTGACGAGATTGCACGACGTCTAGGAATAAGTAGGCGCACCGTAGATGAGCACTTTAAGCTTTTAGAGAAAGCAGGCTATCTCAGAGTATACCGCTTAGGGCTAGGCAGAGGCAAAGGCGTCACAGTACATAGATTTTTTTCAGACATGCCTATTTCAGATGACTACTTTGAGTATCTAAAAACTAATCTTGAGAAAGAGTTATCCACAGATGACGGAGTTTAAAAATACAGTTGGAAAATATTGCCATGTGTAAAATTGCCATGTGTAAAATTGCCATGTGTAAAATTGCCATGTGTAAAATTGCCCTCTAATAAATACTAACTATACAACAAGTACTAACTATACAATAATCTAAGCCTAACGGCACTAACTTAGTAATAACTACTAACTTTACAACAAACTACTACTAATCTAAATAAAAGAAAGGGATAACTGAGTTATCCACAGGAGAAAAATCATGATTGACAAAGACCAAATTATCAAAGCACAGCAAGAAAAAATTGAACGCATTGAACAGCTACAAGAGGATTTACATAAATTGTCCGTGTTCGGAATACTTACTGTAAATATCTTAGGGCTCCCTGATGAACTGGAAACCTCGCTAAAAGCCGTCCATGATGTCTCACATACTATCAAGGATGTATTGAATGGCATGAGTCCCAAAGAGGCTATTGAGAAAAATATGGCAGAAAATGAGGAGGAAGAATAATGTTAGCAAAACTAAAAGAATTTTTTGGACTAGATGACCTTTGGGGTGACGGCCAATCAAAATCAAACAGCAATCTAATTGATGTCAGAACCCTCCAAGCTGAAAATAAACAGCTTAAAGCCATCATCAAACAACAAAACGACCTACTAAAAGAGCTCTCTGAGGAAAACATGGAGCTTGGAAGTAGTCGCAGACGGTATGCTGATACAGTCTCAATGCAACAGCGCCTAATTGACGTCTATCAAGACATGGCAAACTAAGGAGGCAATCAATGGACAGAGGACTATTTGGCACCTTTGACTATGATCGTGACTACTTGCAACCGCCTGAACCACGAGAAGAACTTGACCCAAGCGAGTATGTATATATTGGGTGTGGTCAGTATCGATATGTAGGTGATGAAGTATGATTCATGAACTACACGAAGAAATCGATAACTGGCGAGCTGAATATATTCATCTTGGCCGAGAACTCGGAGAAATTATCAACAAACAACAAAATATTATTTTAAAATTGCAAAACGAAAACAGACGTATAAAACGTGAGAATTGGAATTTGAAGAAAACGAAAGGAAGAAAGAAATGAGTTACGAACAAATATCAGAGTCAACATATTATCAAAACATGAGCTACTGGGACAAAGTTGCACAAAATTATAGGGTGCTAGGCGGTCTAGGAATTTGTGACAACGAAACAGGCGAAGAGCTTTATACAGTATAAGGAGAAGAAAATGACTAATAATCAATTATCAACACAGATAAAACGTGACATCACTACTGACCCAAGTTTATTGACTGGGGCAGACATCAAAAAGTATTTTGACCCACAAAACCTACTGACTGAAAAACAAGTAGGTCAGGCTCTAGCCTTGTGTAAAGGTCGCAATCTTAACCCATTTGCTAACGAGGTCTACATTGTAGCCTATCAAAACAATAGCGGCACAGAGTTCAGCTTGATTGTCTCAAAAGAGGCATTTATGAAACGTGCTGAACGTTGTGAAGGATATGATGGTTTTGAGGCTGGAATTACTGTCATGAGAAATGGAGAAATGATAGAGATTGAGGGCTCTCTTAAATTACCTGAGGACATTCTAATAGGGGGTTGGGCCGTTGTCTATCGTAAAGACCGTTCACACAGATATAAGGTCACAGTTGACTTTAATGAGTATGTCAAAACAGACAGAAATGGCAATCCACGGAGCACTTGGAAATCAATGCCAGCCACTATGATCAGAAAAACAGCTCTAGTGCAGACTCTTAGAGAGGCTTTCCCTGACGAACTTGGGAACATGTATACAGACATCGATGGTGGAGATACATTTGACACAATCAAAGATGTCACTCCTCAAGAGAGCCGTGAGGATGTCGTAGCACGCAAGATGGCTCAGATTGAGCAATTCAACAAAGAGCAAGAGGCAAATCATGCAGATCCTGAACCTGCTCAAACTGAGGAGCCAATCCAGGGCGAGTTGCTAGACGGTGAACTTGAATATTAGGAGGAAAACATGCAAGAATTACAGGTAAAAGTAACACAGGCACAGGTTGAAATCATTGACCGTGAGAAATTTGAGCAGAATATCAATGAGGTTGTGACCAAGTATCAAAATTACACAGTTACAGCTGCAACCATCAAGGATGACAAGCAGACACTTGCTGATCTACGAAAATTAGACAAGCAGGTTTCTGATGAACGGATCAGGAATAAGAAAGTCTTATCTGAACCAGCTGACGAATTTGACAAGTATGTCAAGAATGCCATCCAGCCTCTAAAAGACATCATCACTAAAATTGCTAGTGATGTCAAAGAGTTTGAAGAACATCAAAAGGCTGTCCGAATTGACACAGTCAAAGGCTATCTAGCCAACAAATCAGCTGAGTACATGCTGGACCCTCGCCTATTTGATGAAAAGGCCCTTGATTATGTCAAGGTTGGCGATTTCATGGCTGACGGTGTGACGCTTAAAAAAGCCACTATGAAGTCACTTGATGACATGGTCACATTTGAGTTTCAGAAACAGCAAGAATTTGAAAAGGCTAAGTCAGCTATTTCAGGGTTATGTGCTGAGTATGGTATGACTGACTCACCTTACATTAGACAGTTGAAAGACTTGACTCTTGCTGAGGTCTTTGAACAAATCAAAGCTGACTATGAATTTGAAAAGCAAAAGGAAGAACTCAGACAAGCTCAAGAACGAGCTGAACAAGAGCGTAAGGAACTTTTAGCAGCTCAACAAACTAAACAGCAGGAACAAGCTCCAAAATCAACGGAGACCCCAAATTTTGACCCAGAGACAGGCGAAATCTTAGACGGTGGGCCAATCCCTCAAAACGAGCAGAACGCTCTCAGAGGGGCCGAAAATAGCCTAAAAAGATATACCCAAAAAATGACTTTGGAGGTGTATTTTGTAGATACAGCCGAAAAAGACCGTTTCAAGGCTACTCTTGAACAAGCAGGGTTTAAATTTAAGGAAAACTATCAAGTCAGCGGTTATCAACGTATTGAGCCACTGACTCAGACTGAACTCAATGAACAATGTGGGTGGTAATTATGGACATCAGAAAAGTATCTGACAGCGTATCCATCTACTCGGACGGCAAGAGATTGCAGGTTATCCACAACCTAGGGGATGAGTTTATCTTAGATTTTGAAATTAAAAATCACAAAACCATAAATATTGACGACCTAAGCCCTCGCATCGTGAGTGAGATTACCCCAATTTTTAAAGTGAGCGGGTATTGCTCACGGCGTGGAGAAGACACCCAACGCTTAAAATGGGCCATCCGTCAATTTGAAGACTTTGACGAGTACCTGATTGCCCATCAAAGCGAACTGTTAGAGTGGTGGAGAAATCCAGGAGAGGAAAGAAAATGAATGATTTTATCAAAGAGATTGGGATGGCTATCCTATGGATGTTTTTAGGCTATCTCTTGGGAGAGCGTAGCGCTAGAGAGGACAAAACAGATGATCAATAACGTCACATTGGTTGGGAGGCTTGTAGCGCCTCCTGATCTACGAAAAACGCCTAACAACGTATCTAGTTTGAAGGGCACACTTGCGGTCAATCGCAATTTCAAGAATGAGAATGGAGACCGTGAGGCTGATTTTATCAATTTCCAAGCGTGGAGAGGTACAGCTGACATCATTGCTCAGTATTGCAGCAAGGGCTCACTTATCGGGATCATTGGACGCATACAAGTCAGGAGTTACGAGAAAGACGGACAGCGTCGATATGTGACCGAAGTAGTCGCTGAGAGCGTCGCTCTGCTAGAAAGTCGCAACAGTCAGCAAGGGCAAGGCAACAGTTTCCAAAATGGAAATAGCTCACCTTTTGCCGATCCGAACCCGTTTGACCTCCCAGATGACGGCTTGCCGTTTTAGGAGGTGTCAATGTCAGACAAAAAAATGACTGTTTGGGCATTGTTTGACAGTGGGAATGGTAGCTATACAAAAGGCGTTAAAGCTCTGAATAGTTCGGGGGGGGCGAACATTGACATCTATCCAATCGGAATAGATATAGAAAACAAGAATGATCATTTTATAAATTTGAACCTTGCTGACTATGGGCGCTTGTTTGGAGACAACACACTTTTTGACAAACTTGACAAGTTGCCAAAGCCTGATTTGATAATAGCTAGCCCACCATGTGAAAGCTGGAGTAATGCTAGTGCTATGTGCGAGGGTAACGCTTGCTGGAAACAAGAAGACCTCTCAGATAGCCTCTTTGCTCCACAAAGGGAGCCTAGCATGTTTACAATCAGGAACGCCTCTGACTACGAGAAAGCCTATATAAATTATCAGTATGACCGTCAATTTATGAAGAGAGTCAATGGGGAGCTTTGTGCTTTCAATACCATTGAGATCATCAAGCGGTATAACCCTAAATATTTCATCATAGAGAACCCCGCAAGTGGGCGCTTGTGGAAATATATTGAGGATGTCATGGATTTCAAGCTCCCACATCTCAATCTCACACGCTACAACAATTATGACTACCCTTTGCAGAAACCTACAAAGTTTGCTAGTAATCTTGATTTGGGTCTTAAAAATGACATTATCAAGCCAGAAATTGAGTGGGGAAAATTTTCTAAGTCATACAACGAACGGTCAAACATTCCAAAAAACCTAGTAATAGAGATTTTTACTAAGGTTTACAATGAATTTTTACAGGAGAAACAACATGATAACTAAAATCAATGTCCCAAAAACATCAATCGTAATCGAGATTGAAAATAAAGAAATCAAAATTGAGAATATGATTGGCTATGATATGAAGATGGTTTTTAGAAACCAGGACGCAGAGCCGTCTTTGGATGAAAATGGGGACGTTTTTGAGCCTCTCTACTGGCTAGACATTAAGGCCAAACCTGAGGAGGACGTAGAATACCATACAAGTTTAGGAGTGAAGAAAGAAAAAAGAAAACTAGCTGAGTTACAAATATTCTTTGAATATATTGAGGCTAACAAACAAAATCTTTTTGATCTCTGTGGATTGAGAGGGGAGCTTAGTTAGGATGAAATTAACCCTGAACATTGAGCCTAAGCCCCAATCACGGCCACGGTTTGCAAGACGTGGAAATTTTACCACGACTTATGAAGATAAGGGCATGAAAGCCTGGCGCAATCATTGTCAGCTGCTCATTGCTAATCAGTACATAGGCCAGCCTATTCTTGAGGGAGCTCTGAGGGCAAAGCTTAGATTTTACATCAAGCCTCCTCAGTATATTTCCAAGGTCAAGAAGAACCAACAGGCCCTCCTGGATGAGATTATCCCTGTAGGCAAAAAGCCTGACATTGACAACTACGAAAAAGCCCTATATGACAGTATGTCAGGGATTGTCTTCCAGGACGACGGTCAGATAGCGCTACATGATGTAGGCAAGTTCTACAGTCTAAATCCACGGATAGAGGTAGAGGTGGAGGTTATGGAACCCCTGAGTATTTAAAGAAATGAGGAGCAGATGGCTGACTACGCATTATATCAGGGTGATGTGTTTGTTACGCTTGGGACATTAGCGCAGATCAGTAGCGAAACAGGAATTACTGAAAGGATGTTAAAGTACTACACTTACACATCACACCAACGACGAAACCCAAACGGTAGGGCCGTTATTAAAATTGAGGAGGAAGATAATGAGAATTAAGACATCAAATGACACGATCGTTCACGTCAATAAGTCTCAACGTAGTATCACTATAGAGGGGGTTGAGCTTAGTGGGGATTGTCGTGCTCTGGTTTCAGACAATAAGAACGGAACAGGCACAATTACCCTGATCTTTGACGGAAAAATTATTTAAAGGAGGTGGAGTGATGGAACGACCTGAACGATACCCATCGGGGCACTTCATTCCTGAACTTATTGAAGATGAAGATATTATCTTTAACAAAGACAGTGAATATCACAAACAGAAGAAAAAAGAAAAGAAGAATCCTATTTTTAAAAGAAATAAGCCCCGAAATAGATGGGCGCTTTAAGGAGGTCACAGAATGAGCCTTACGCTAAATAGCACAATTGGAGACTTAGTTTTGGCAATCGGAAAAATTATCGTTGAGTCTGACGGTAAAACCAATACAGCGATGCTAGAGATACCCGATCAAGACTTCTACTTAGAAATTGCCGTAAAATTAAAGAAGGAGGCAACCGAATGAGACGTTTTATCGCAATCTGGATTTTATTGTCTGCTGGATTGAACATCTGGCAGATGGACAGGATTAGAGTTTTGGAAGAAAAGCACCCGATGGTTATCTATAAAGCTGATAATCAAGGCGCAGAAATCAAAGGCAGAGTCGTTCACAAAGAAAAAATAGGCGACCTGTACACAGTTACAATACAGAACTACGGCATTTTCGTGGTATCGCAAGACAACTACGAATCTTTAAGGATTGGAGGCGAGGTGAGACTATGACACCAAAATTTAGAGTGTGGGATAAACATAACCAAAATATGTTTGCTAATGATGAATTGATTATTTGGAATAACAATGTTTATGCTAACGATAGCAAAAAACTTTCATGGAATTACTTAAAAGGCTGGTCGATTGATGAAGAATACCTTATGCAATCAACAGGCTTGTTTGATGAAAATGGGGTAGAAATCTTTGAGGGGGATATAGTACAATTTGAAGATTATTATGAAGTGTCCGATTCCCTGTATATAAACAAAGGTATTATAGAATGGTGTCAAGGCGGCTTTCATGTTACCAATAGAGACTCTGTATTAATGGAAGATTTGCTTGATGGAGACTCATTAGATGTTACAATCATCGGTAACATCTACGAAAATCCAGAGCTTTTGGAGGTAAATCATGACACTATTCGATGAAGTACAGCAACTTAGCTCAGAAAGCCATGCTAAATGGTTTGAGCGTTATTTTAAGAAATATAACCTAGAAGGAAAACTAAAAACTTCTGCTCAAAAAGGTTATACAGGCTATTTAATCGATGTTTGGTCAGTTAGAGACGAATATCTCAGGAATCGATTAGGAGATGAAAGAACGTTGGAAGCGTTAAGAGAATTATTAGGAGCTGGCTTTACTGTCAAATATAAGCTTTATCTATCTAAAAATTTTTTCACTGGCCAAGATTTCGTTTCTAACAAGAAAATTCACATAACCTGGTAATAAAAAAAGCCAAGACACTCTCTGCCTCAGCTATAATCTCAATAATATTATTATATCACAAAGGAGATAGAGAGTGAACAAGGCTAAAGAGCTATTGAAAGAATTACAAGACCTTGACATGGACATCCAAAGCCGTATAGATGAAATCAATGAGCTTGAGGCAGGTTTGCTCTCAAGTCCCAAGTGGACAGACGTTAAAGTCCAAGGTGGTCATGCTAGAAAAGTTGATGACGTGTACGCTCAGTTGATCACGATGAAAGAGGCTATAGAACAGGATACTAAAGAGGTTATCAACAGAAAGCTTGAATTAGGTAGGTTGATTAACAAGCTGACAAATCCAAAAAGCAGGTCTGTTCTTAGAATGACTTACATTACTAAGATGTATGTTGATGATATTTGTGACAAAATGGAAATCAGCAGAACAACTTTCTACACTTGGCGGAATATGGCTATCTCTGAATTGAATGAGGTTTTGGAGAGAATGGAACTAAATTGAACTTTACAAAACCGTACGGGAAAAAATGATACTTGTTAGCACAGTTTTGTAATTCTGTTAGAATGGTAGTATCAAGAATTAAGGGTAAGGCAGTAAGCCTTCCCTGACACGGAGAGTTGGCAGAGTCAGGTTGAATGCGCCCGTTTGCTAGACGGGTGGTCGCCTATGTGCGGTCCGTGGGTTCGAATCCCACACTCTCCTTTGAGTATTTTGTGTCCCAGAATGGGGTAGGCAGTAGGCTTAGCATTCATAAATTACTCATTAACTTACAAATGGTTGCGGAGCGACTGGACCTTGCATGATTGCATAGCTACTTATATCCTAGGTAAGTTATAAGCTAGGCGGTTTGATTCCCTCAGAGGTTTTAAAGACTACAAAAAATAAAAAAAGGAAAACTTTCAAATTAATTACTAATTAACACGCAAGTCTGTAGTCTGCTTGCACTGAGTCACTCTTTGAGTGGCTTTTTTGATTTACAAAACGAACAAATAGGAGGTAATAGGTTGGGCAGAGCACGAGACCCAAACCGAGATAAAGCTTTTGAGATTTATAAGCAGAATAACGGAAACATCACTAACCGCAAGCTTGGTGAAATGTTGGGCGTGCCTGAAAAAACTATCTCAGTTTGGAAGTTAAGAGACAAATGGAGCGAATGTAGTACTACAAAAAACAAAAGTAGTACTACCAAACGAACACGGGGAGCGCCGAAAGGCAACAAGAACAGCAAAGGCGGAAGTATAGGCAATCAAAACGCCCTCAAACATGGACTGTTTGCTAAGTATCTACCTCAAGAGGTATATGAGATAGCGCAAGAGCTTTCAGAAAAACAGCCTATAGACATCCTTTGGGAAAATATCATGCTGACCTATGCTAATCTTTTGCATGCTCAGCGTATTCTTTACGTTCAGGACGTTGATGATACTACTACCATGCTGATTGCCAGCACAGCTAAAGGCAGTGAAAATTATGAGGTTCACACGGCATGGGATAAGCAAGGCAAGGCCTTAGCTGCAATGGCAAGAGCACAGTCAGAGCTTAAGAGCATGATTAAGACCTATGACGAGCTCACACGCTCCCCTCTTGTTACTGAGGAGCAACGCTTGAGGATTGATAATCTCAAGGCTCAACTAGGCTCTAACGATGAAGATGACACAGTGATTACTGGATTTACATTCGATAGGAGTGAGTATAATGGCAATACTGAACCTAGCGAAACTGATTAACCCAGTATTTGATGAAGTCCTCTACACACTCAAGAGCCATATAGTGCTCAAGGGTGGCCGTGCCTCTACCAAGTCATCAGTAGTCTCTATTGACCTTGTAAATGACTTTATCAATGATCCTATGGGGAATGTGGTAGTCTTGCGAAAAGTAGGTAAATACCTGAGAATGTCAGTGTATGAGCAGATAAGATGGGCCATTTATGAGATGGGGCTAGCTAATCAGTTCAAGTTTGGGAAATCTCCCTTACAGATTACACATAAGAAGACAGGCACAGCCTTTTATTTCTACGGTGTAGACGATCCAATGAAACTCAAATCCCAGAAGATAGCCAAAGGATATGTAATGTCTGTTTGGTTTGAGGAACTTGCTGAATTTGCAGGCCGTGAGGACATTGATATAGTTGAGGACACTTTCATCCGTCAAGAGCTACCGAATGGCAAAGAGGTCAAAGTCTATTTCACATACAACCCTCCAAGAAATCCCTATGACTGGATAAATGAGTGGGTTGCTGAGAAAGCTAGTGACCCAACTTACATGATACATCACAGCACCTACCTTGATGACAAGTTAGGTTTTTTGTCTAAACAGATGAAAGACAAGATAGAGCGATATAAGGAGACGGACCCTGACTACTACCGTTGGATGTATTTGGGCGAGGTAATCGGTTTAGGTAATCATGTTTATAACATGAGCTATTTTAAGCCACTAGAAAGCCTCCCTGACAACGATAAAGTGATAGGTATATCATTTGCCCTAGACACAGGACACCAACAATCAGCGACGGCCTGTGGAGCTTATGGCCTCACTGCCAAGGGCAATGTTATCTTACTTGATACGTTCTACTATAGTCCAGCTGGTAAGACCATCAAAAAGGCGCCTAGTGAGCTCTCTGTGATGATACATGACTTTATAGACAAGGTCATGAAGACTTACAGAGTACCTAAATTAAAAATGACTATTGATAGTGCTGAGGGGGCTTTGCGTAACCAGTATTTCAAAGACTATGGCGAGCGCTGGCACCCTGTGGCTAAGAAGAAAAATCAGACTATGATTGATATGGTTATTAGCTTACTAGCTGAGGGGCGTTTCTACTACCTTGACATCCCTGCTAACAGGGTTTTCGTTGAAGAGCATAAGATGTACCGATATGATGACAAGACTATCAATACTGATGACCCAAAAGTCATCAAGGAAGATGACCACACGGTGGACGAGTTCAAGTATTTTGTCCTAGACAACGCTAGAGAGCTAAGACTAAAAGCCTAAAGGAGCTAACAATGGGAATAGTACAGACTATCAAGAATTTTTTCACAAGGAGCAAGTATGTGATGACAACACAGAACTTAACAAATATCACTGACCACCCTAAAATAGCTGTGTCATCCGCAGAGTATGACCGAATAAGGGAAAATCTCAAGTATTATGCAGGACATTATCCACAGATTGAGTACATTGACAGTAACGGAACGCCTCGAAAGCGAGCTTTCAACCATCTGCCTATTGGGCGTACAGCAGCTAAGAAGATTGCAAGCCTAGTGTTTAATGAACAGGCTGAAATCAAGCTAGACGACAAGGACGCTAATAAATTCATTCAGAAACAGCTACAAGATGACAGATTTGTCAAGAACTTTGAGCGTTACCTGGAGAGTGCTTTGGCGCTTGGTGGCTTAGCCATGAGGCCATACGTCGATAGAGACAAAGTAAGAGTCTCTTTCATTCAAGCACCTGTCTTTTTGCCTTTGCAAAGCAACACGCAGGATGTCTCTAGCGCTGCTATCATCACTAAGACAACCAAGTCAGAGGGTAATAAGCAGAAGTTTTACACGCTGATTGAACTGCACGAATGGGGCAAGGATGACAAGTACACAGTCACTAATGAGCTCTACAAGTCTGATAATCAGAACGTGGTAGGCTCTAGGGTTCCTCTATCAGACCTCTATGAGGATCTTGAGGAAGTAGTAGACCTGAACGGTTTGAGTCGTCCGCTTTTTACTTATCTGAAAACTCCAGGGATGAATAACAAAGACATTAACTCAGCTCTTGGCTTGTCTATTTTTGATAATGCTAAGACCACCATGGACTTTCTTAATACGACCTATGATGAGTTCATGTGGGAGATTAAGATGGGTCAGCGCAGAGTAGCTGTGCCTAGTCAGATGATTAAAGTTGAGTACGATCAAGAGGGCGAGAATGTCGTGGTCAAGCGTGAGTTTGAGGCAGGGCGTAACGTCTATGAACAGATTGACTCAGGAGATATGGATAAAGGCGTAGGTATCACCGACCTTACAACGCCTATCCGCTCGGATGACTATATCAAGGCTATCAATAAGATCCTGGCGATTTTTGAAATGCAGATAGGAGTATCTTCTGGCACGTTCACCTTTGATGGTAAGAGCTTGAAAACGGCTACTGAGGTTGTCAGCGAGAACTCAGACACCTATCAGATGAGAAATAGCATTGTCAGCTTGGTAGAGCAGTCACTGAAAGAGCTCATTATCTCAATGCTAGAGCTAGGCAAAGCCTACGGACTCTACAAGGGAAACATCCCTGACATGGAGAAAATCAGCATTAACCTTGATGATGGAGTCTTTACAGACCGAAACGCTGAACTTGACTACTGGGTTAAGGTTGTAAATGCTGGTTTTGCCACGGACGTCATGGCTATTGAGAAAGTGCTCAACGTGACCCCTGAGAAAGCTAAGGAAATAAAGGCTGAAATTAGTGGCAATGCTATCAGCGAGGCTAACGACGGCAGGAGTGATGAAGATGTTGAAATTTATGGTAATTGATAGGCTGAGGCGTTTATTTGGAATAAAAAGCCCAAGCAAGCTAATAACTGAGGGACTTGTAAGAGCTTATGAAAGAGAAGAAACCAATCAAGCTAAATGATGAGCAGTTAATGCTTGACGCCAGTAACGTTGCAGACATCTATCATCAGCTAACTCTTGAACTCTTTGACCAGGTAATAGATCGTATCAAAGAGCGTGGCTCTGCTAGCCTTGATGATAACCCTTATATTTGGCAACTTGAGAAAATGAATGAGATGGGCCTACTCAATGAGGACAATGTCAAGCTCATTTCTGACCGCTCAGGGATTGCTGAGGAACAGCTTAGGCATGTTATCCAAAATGAGGGCTACAAAATCTATAAAGACACCAAACAACAGCTTTTAGAGGCGACTGGTGGAGGTGGTTTTGCTGGTAACTCTATCATTCAGACCAATCTAGCTGCTTATGTCAATCAGGCTATGGGAGATATAGACAACCTCATCAATACCACTCTACCAATGAGTATCAGAAAGGTTTATCAGTCCATAGTCCAGGAGAGCGTGGCCAAGGTTGTCACAGGACTCACTACCTCAGACAAGGCTATCTCTGACACAGTCATGAAATGGGCTAAAAAAGGCTTTTATGGCTTTACTGATAGCCAAGGCAAACGGTGGAAAGCTGATACCTACGCTAGGCAAGTTATCAAGTCCACGGCTTGGCGTGTCTATCGTGAGGTCAGAATGGCTCCTGCTGAGGAGTTGGGTATAGATACCTTTTACTATCACAAAAAGGCCACAGCAAGAGAGATGTGCGCCCCTCTGCAACATCAGATAGTAACTACTGGAGTTGCTAGGACGGAAAAAGGGGAGCGTATTTTGGCGCTATCAGACTACGGATACGGATACGCTGGAGGTTGTCAGGGTATTAACTGTACTCATGAGATGACGCCATACATCCCAGGGGCTAACTACAAGCCTGATTTGCCTGACGAGTTAAGAGACTTGACTCCAGAGCAAGCAATAGAAAATGCAAACGCTCAGGCTAAACAGAGGGCCCTAGAGAGGTCTATCAGACAGTCTAAGGAATTTCTACACGTTGCAGAGAAACTAGGTGACCAGGAGCTGATAGACAAGTATAAGAGCAAGGTTAGGATCCAACAGGGAGCCATGAGAGACTATCTCAAACAGCACCCATTTTTACACCGTGATTATGCTAGAGAGAAATACTATGATGACCCTTATACCAAAGCTAAGAAAGAGGTTAAGGTCAGAAAAGAACTTGAAAAGCTGGAAAAACACAGAGCAGAACAAAAAGAAATGCGTGAGAAGTTTAATTCAGCTGTTAAAAGTGGTATAATTAAGACGGAAATCAATAACGAACATTTTGAAAACCACATTAGAGGCACTAAGGGATATGAGAAATATCTCCAGAAGAACTTAGAAAAAGGAGCACCTCCACCAAGCTATCTGACAATCACTAAAGAAGAATGTCAGGCACTAGTTGATAGGTATGCTGGAACAGGACAGTTCAAGTATGATCCAAAATCAACCAAAATGCAGGAAATTATCTCACAAAATAAACCTATAGGAACCTATATAGATCCTAGAACTGGTGAAGTCGTTGAGAATACTACTGATTTTCGTATTCATTACAGTAAAACAGGCTCACATATTGTGCCAACTATCAAAGGGAAAGGAGACCGTAAATGAGTAAACAACTTTGGAACTACCTACGCTCAAGAGTTCAGGTAGTAAATAGTGACGGTGAAGTCATCAAAGGGCTTGTCACAGATTTTATTGACGAAATGGACAATGATGAGCAAGATGAAATCACTATCCTCATTGACAATCCTAGCCCTGATGAACCGACTGAGATTTCTCTCTTTGAGAGTCAGATTATTTCAATTAAAGCAATCTCATAGCACTTAGAACAATCTAGGCGCTTTTTTCATGCAATAAATTGCTATAAACCACTGTAAACCGTGTCGAAATCGAGGCGGTTTTTCTTTTGCCCTGGAGCATGGCGTAAAACTGTCTTAATTTGTCCATGTGACGTAAAAAAGGAGGAGTTAAGACATGAGTCTTAAACGTGAAATGTTAGTTGAGGCAGGTATCGAGGACAAAGCTGTCATTGACAATATTATGCAAGCGTACGGTGCAGGTATTGAAAATGCCAAGTCACAAGCCAAGTCGGAACTAAAAGCCGAAAACGACACATTAAAACAACAGCTTGAGCAACAAACCCAAGCTATCAATGATCTACAGGCCAAAGAGGGATCTAGCGCTGAAAGCAAACAACAGCTTGAAGAACTAAAAGCCCAATTTGACCAGTACAAGCTGGATAGTGAGGCAAATCTTGCTCAGGTAACTAAAACAAACGCTGTAGCCCTTGCTTTGAAAGACGTAGGAGCTTACAACTCAGAGGATTTGATGAAATTCATTGACCTAGACAAAATCGAGCTAGGAGAAGATGGAAAACCTCAATTAGAGGACACAATCAACTCACTCAAAGAGTCAAGCCCTTACCTATTCCAAGCTGAGGACAAGCAGCCTAACCCTAATATCTCTGTGCACGGAAATCCACCAGCAGAAACTGGAAACGATCATCTAAGCGCAGAGGAAAAAGCCCTATTTGCAGGCTTTGATAGCGTATAAAACCAAAAATAAAGAAAAGAGGAATATTACACATGGCAGTAAATTACGCAGCTAAATTTGATGAAAAAGTAGATGAGCGCTTTGCTAAAGAGGCCCTGTCTAATGGTATTGTTAACCAAGATTTTGATTTTCTTGGAGTTGACACCGTCAAGGTCTACTCTATCCCAACATCAGGAATGAATGACTACAAGACAACTGGGCAAAATCGCTACGGTGACGCTGAGGAACTTGGAAATACAGTTCAAACTATGACAATGAAGAAAGACCGCTCTTTCACATTCACGATTGACAAGAAATCTGAACAGGACACAAATGGTGTCATGGAGGCTGGAAAAGCCCTTGCACGTCAGTTGTCAGAAGTCGTTATCCCAGAGGTAGACACTTACCGTTTTGCAACAATCGTAGCTGGTGCAGATACAGATCATATCGCTACTGGTTCAGTAACTAAAACAAATGCCTACGAGCTTGTACTTGATGGTCAGGTTAAACTAACTGACGCCTTCGTCCCAACAGCTGGTCGCATCTTGCATGTATCTCCTAAATTCTACAAACTCATCAAGCTTGACCCAACTTTTGTGAAAAATTCTGACCTTGGCCAAGAGATCACTATCAAGGGTCAAGTAGGTATGATTGACGGCTTACCAGTAGTTTTGACACCTACATCACGATTGCCACAAAATGTAGAGTTTATTATTGCTCATCCTGTGGCTACTCCATCTCCTATTAAGTTGGAAGACTACAAGATCCACGATAACCCACCAGGAATTAACGGCAAGCTCGTTGAGGGTCGTATCCGTTACGACGCTTTTGTTCTTGACAACAAGAAGAAAGCTATCTACGTTCACAAATCAGCTTAGTGAAAGGGGATAAAAATGAACGATTCTAACATTGAAGAGACTTTGGTTGTATCTAAAGAAACTGAAGAGGAGCCAGAAGTAAAAGATCCAAAAACATTGAAAAAAGATGGAGTAACGTTTACTCTATCTGACCCGATTATGATTTCAGCCTTTGAAAATCAAGGATACGAAGTGGAGGAATAAAATAAATGGCTAAATTTAAAGCTAAAACAAACTTTTTTATGGCAAAAACAGGGCAGCAGTTTGATGCAAATAATGCGTATGAAATGACAGTTGCTGAAGCGGATGAAATTAATAGACAGACACTTGCGGAATATGGAGACAACTGGCTAGAAGAAATCGAGCAAGTTGTCCCATCTCAAGAACCAACTTCAGATGTAATCCCAGGGCTTTCTGAGAATCCAGATTATTTAATTTAAGGCGGTAAAGTCATGACCTACTTAACAAAAGATGAATTTAAGGACTTTGGTTTTGATGAAGTTGAGGAGTTTGAAAAGCTACTAAAGAGGGCAGAGATTGCTATCAACCTCTTTCTTAACAATTTCTACAGCTTTGTAGACTTTGAAAAAGAAATTGAGCACAGAAAGCAAGCTGTCAAACTGGCTACGGCTTTCCAGGTAGCATATTTGGACGCTAGTGGGATCACTACGGCTGATGATAAGCAATCAGTCTCTACTGTGGTTCTAGGGCGCACTCATATCACCTACCAAAACTCATCTAGCCAGTCTTTAGAGAGTGCTAGGTATAACTTATCACTTGACGCCTTGAATACTCTGAAATCGGTAGGATTTGGCTTTAGGGGGGTAGGTTATGACAGACATTGATAAACGGTTATTGATTGATACTGTAACAATTCAGAAAACCACAGGAGAAAAAGACGGATGGGGTAAAGAAGTATTTGAGAGCCCAGTGACCCTTAGAACTGTTAGGTTTGACAGACAGTATCAAGTCAAAGGTACGAAGAACAACCGTAAAGAGTCCAAGCCTAGTACGTTATTTGTGTACCCTAAATATTGCCCAATCGTCTTAGACAAGACCTTTGAAAATGCCATTATCAACGACGGAGAACGTGAGTACAGAGTGACCTCTGTGGTTCCTGTCAGTTATCCACACAAACAAAAAGTATTTTGCTATGAAGTGGAGTGTATCTGATGGGAATAGGCGTATCTGTCAAGATTGATTTAAAAGGTATTGAGAAAAAGGTATCCCCACAGGCACTAGCTAAGGGGAAGTTAGCTATCGCTAATCAAATGTTGACTGACTTTACCCCTTTTATTCCTCGAAAGAGTGGAGACTTAAGTGGTAGCGGTCAGGCTACTAAGGATGGGGTTAAATATCCTGGACCTTACGCTAGAGCTCAATTCTACGGATCGAGCTATAACAAGAATAGGAGTTTTGTCTTTAAGAAGTACACGACTCCTGGAACAGGCAAGCGGTGGGACTTGAAAGCCTCAGCGTTATATCTTGATGATTGGAAGAAAACGGGTCTAAGAGCAATGGGAGTAAAAGCATGAATAACAATGATTTTTCAGAAGTCCTTAGAGATTTCATCAACACACTAAACCTCCCTCTGACTTGTAAGCTAGATTACTTATCAGAGAGGGAGGATTTAGTCCTTTATCCTTTGCCAGGTGGGAAGATTTTAACAGAGTACATGAACGGTAAGCAGGATATTAGCCTTGTATTTGAGGTGGCAATCAAAACGACTGATCACCAGAAGACAAGCTCTATCCTGTGGGCCATCAATCATGCTCTCGCCGATTTTAATCTGGAACTACCTAGCAAAAATAATTCATATCAATTCAGAGGCCTTGAAGTATCACAGCCATTCCTAAATGACCGTGATGAGCAAGGTTTTTATATTTACATGTTAGATGTAACGGCAAAACTTGAAACAAATGGAGGAAACTAAATGCCAAAAATGAAAAACGCCAAACGCAAACACTTTCTTGCGCCATGGTTACCAACAGCACCAGCTACTGAGCCAGGTAATGACGCCTGGAAATGGCTTGCGGACGGAGTAAAAACCGCCGAGGCTGAAAATGACGAGGATACAGATGACATTGCATACTACAACGGCGACGGCACCAAAAAAACTGTAGTGATGTCTGTTAAGAGTGGTTACAGTTTTGAGGGCGATTACATCAAAGAGGATGAAGCTCAGGCAATTGTTGCAGCTATGCGCTTTAAAACTGGAGATGACCGTAATGTCTGGTTTAAAGTGGTAGACGCTGATGGCAAAACTCAATATGTCGGAGTCGCTACTGTCTCAGGTATCCAAATTGGAGGCGGAGATGCGTCTGAGTATGAGACCTTTAAGTGCACTATCAGCTGGAATGTGGCGCCTAAACAGTCTGCTGTAGTCGGTTGATGATTTGATCTAGGGGAGTGAACAGGCTCCCCTTTTTATTTTTGATTTTAAAAAATTAGTAGGAGAGAAAACAAATGGTAGTAATTAAGAAACGTGACAATGTCATCCCTGTTGATTTTGGAGAGTTCAGGCTTGAATTTGTAGCCAATGACAAAAACATCCACAAAATGGAGTCAGTTGGTAAAAAGCTCAAAAAAGACGGCGAAAAACTAGCCAACACAGAAGACAGTAAGGCCTTTGAAACTTTACAAGACTTGGTAAAAGGGTCATGGACAGAGCTGTTTGACCAAGACGCTTATAACAAGGTCTATGATTTCTCTAACGGCTCGACTGTCGATACTATGGCTTACTTGCTTGAGGCTATCACAGGGGTTATCTCAGAATGGGAGAAACGCAACAATACAGATGCCCTCAAAAAATATCTAGGTGACTGACATGCTGGACCTATCAAGGAAATTGACAGATGAGTTAGTCCTTGGTGATGATGTGTATCCAATGAATATCGCTTTTAACAAGGTTTTGAAAGTGGTGGAGCTGATCAATGATGATGACATTGACGAGCTTTACAAGCCTTTCCTGGCTATTCAAATCTTGACCGATGTAGATTTTACTCAGGCTTTAACTCCTGAACAAGCTACAGCAATCTTTAAGATGATATTTGAGGAGCATATTAGAATTATTCCAGCTAAAGACACAGCACCAGTGCTAGATTTGGCAGGGAACCCAATCAAAAGCAAGATACGCTCTAGGAGCCAATCTGAGGGAGGAGATCGTCTCTTTAGCTTGAAGTACGACGCTGAGTATATTTACTCATCATTTCTCCAGGCTTACGGAATTGACCTAATAGACGCTCAGAACAGCCTACACTGGAAGAAGTTCAACGCTTTACTCAATGGCCTGCCTAGTGATACTAAATTTGCTGAGGTGCTAAAAATACGCTCTTACAAGCCTCAAAAGGGAGATAGTAAGCAGTATAAGGAGAACATGAGGGAACTCAAAAAAGAGTATGCTCTACCTGATGAATTTGACTACTAATTTTAGAAAGGAGGTACATAATGGCAGATGGTTCAGTTACTATCAAGGTTGATATGGATGGCTCTAATGCTCAATCAGGAGTAAGCAAGCTTAAAGCTCTATTCGGTGGACTTGAAAACGCAGGCTCGAAAGTAGGGTCTGTTTTTAAGTCTGTCTTAGGAGCTAATCTGATTAGTTCTGCCCTTACTACAGGAATTGGGACTATTACAAGTGGTGTCCGTGAAATGGCCTCTGAGCTAAACAGTTCACAGAAAGCTTGGAAAACCTTTGAGGGGAACCTACAGGCCTTTGGGCGATCAGCTGAGGAAATCAAGGCAGCTAAGACCGAAATGCAGGACTTTGCAACCAAAACCATCTACTCAGCCTCTGATATGGCTAGTACTTACTCGCAACTTGACGCAGTTGGGACTAAGAATGTTGGTAGTCTAGTTAAGGCCTTTGGTGGACTTGCAGCCTCTGCTGAAAACCCAGCCCAAGCCATGAAATCATTGTCAACTCAGGCGACACAGATGGCAAGTAAACCTAAAATAGCTTGGATGGACTTTAAGATCATGATGGAGCAAGCTCCTGCTGGTATGGCAGCTGTCGCAAAAGAGATGGGAATGTCTACTGCTGAGCTTGTAAAAGCCGTCCAAGACGGAAAAGTCAAGACAGAGGACTTTTTTGACGCCATGAACCGAGCAGGGAACTCAGACGCTTTTCAAAAGATGGCTACAGAGTTCAAAACGGTTGACCAGGCCATAGATGGGGCAAAAGAAAGCCTATCTAATAAACTTATGCCAGCCTTTGAAAAACTTAACAAGTTTGGAATTAAGGCAGTCAATGCAATATCTGACGCTCTTGAAAAAATTAATTTTGATAGCATGGCTGAAAAGCTAGGTGCGTTCTTAGAGAGTATAGACATTGAGGGGGTTGTCACTAGAATCAGCACATCAATCTCTAATTTTGTTGGTAAAATTAAAACTTTCTGGCAAGCATTCTCAAATACAGGAGCAGTTACTGCTTTTGTCGAGGCTATTAAGAGCATTTCAGGAGCGATTGGTCATGTGTGGGATAGTTTGACAGCATCAGAAGTGTTGACAACCTTAGGAAGTGTACTAGGCAATATTGTAAAGTGGCTTTCTCAGGCTGCAACCGCAGTAGCTAACTTTGTTTCAGGCTTAGATCCAGGGACAATCCAAAGTGTAGCAACGGCGATTATTAGCATAGGTACAGCTTTGATAGGCATCAAGGCGGGAGTCAAGATTGCTCAGGCTCTAAAAACAGCCTTTGATTTTGGTAAGAATCTAGTTAGTTTAGTAAGTAACATTCTAGGATTGACAACAGCCCAACTTGCTAACGCTGGAGCAAGTGCCGCAATGAGCGCAGGGAATACAGCAGTTGGGACAACGGCATCCGCAAGTGCTGGCTCTGTCTTAAGATTGGCCGCTGCAGTTCTTATGATTGGCGCAGGGGTCTTGATGGCTGCCGCTGGTGTTTATGTCCTGGTACAGGCAGCTATACAACTTGCCTCAGCTGGAACTGGTGCACAGGTTGCAATGCTTGCCATTGTAGCAGGTATTGCCTTGCTTGCTGTGGGAGCAGCTACATTAGGTCCAGCATTGACAGCAGGAGCTGTAGGTATTTTAGCTTTTGGAGCTTCCGTTGCTCTTATTGGTGCTGGTATTGCAGTTGCTGCTCTTGGGATTTCTGTACTTGTTACAGCTATCTCTAACGGAATGACTCAGATTATTAACGCCATATCTGCAAATGCACCACAAATTGTAACAATTATCCAGGCTATTGCTGATGGTATCAGTACAGCTATGAGTGGTATTGCTGGCATTATTGCTTCTATTGGAGGAGTGATCTCTACAGCTTTGCAAGGCATTGCTAATATCTTTACATCAGTTGGGCAAGCAATATCTACTGCCGCTCAAGGAATCGGTAAAGGTATTGAGAGTGCTTTTAATGGTATTTCCAATGTCATCACCTCTGTAGGTAATGCTATCAAGAGTGTATTAGATGGCCTTGCTAATGTATTCAATTCTATTGGTACGGCTGCTCAAAAAGCAGGAAATGGATTTAAGCAGTTAGCTCAAGGGGTGGTAATGATCACCAATACCAACCTTGGGGATATGGCAGCATCTTTAGCCGCTGTTGCTATTTGCGTAGGTAAAATCTCAGGAGCAAGCGCTGGCATGGCTAGCGTTGGTGCAGGTATGCAGGCACTGGGAGCAGGTCTACTCACAATACAAGCCAGCGGAGCCATGGCCGTTGCTGTACTAACAACAATGGCAAGCACCATTCCTACAATTTCAGCCTCTGTAACTACTTTAGCCCCAGCGATGACATTGGCTGGTACTGCTATGAGTGCCTTTGCAACATCAGTAATGACCTCTTTTGTAGGTTTATCAGGGGCAACAGCTAGCATTACTATCCTACAAAGTGGGTTAGTTGCTTTGTCAAGTTCAATGTTGATGGCACAGGCTGGAGCCCTAGCTATATCAGCAGGATTTACAGCAATCAGTGGAGTTGTGAGTGCTTTAGTTGGCGTACTTGGTACAATACCAGGTCAGTTTACACTGATTACCACATCAGCAATCATGGCAACTACTGCCATTATGCAGTTAGCTACATCCGCTCCTATGGTTGCCTCGGCCTTTTCTAGTATCTCGGCAGCTGCTGGATCAGCAATGTCTTTACTCAATTCTGTTGTGCAGTCAGCAATGTCTCAAGCTGTAGCAATAATGCGCTTAAGCATGCAACAGATGGTGTCTGTGGTCCTGCAATCGGCAACTCAGATGACTCAAGCCGGTCAACAGGCAGGTCGTGGGGTCTCTAATGGCATTACTAACGGCATCCGCTCAGGAATTGGGTCAGCAACGGCTGCAATGTCAGCTATGTTAAGCTCAATCCGTTCTAGGGCAATGTCAGGGGCTGGAGCTATGCGTTATGCAGGGAGCATGATTGGGCAAGGTTTAGCGCAAGGTATGTACTCAGCACTTGGGGCTGTCACTGCGGCAGCTAATGCGCTTGTCGCTCAAGCTGAGAGAGCAGCGCAAGCTAAGGCTAAAATCCATAGTCCGTCACGACTATTTAGAGACAATGTAGGTAGATACATTGCTCAAGGTATTGCCGTGGGTATTGAACAGAATAGCTCTGATGTGGTTGATAGTCTGGCATACGTTCAGAAAGAGATGTCAGCGTTCAAATTTGGCGCTGAGGACTTGCTAGGTTTAGGGAAACATACTGTATCTAGTCAGTTTAGACTCAAATCACTCACAGAACGAGCAGAAACAAGCCAAATCGAGGTTATTCGTGACCAGGCTGACAAAGTCCTGGCTAGAGCTCTTGAAGTGGCTGAGGAGGCTGTCAAGCGCCCTGTGAATATGGTGCTAGATGACGGTGCTCTAGTTGCTAAAATCGGACAACCAATGACTAACTATCAAAATGACAAGCTAATGCTAGATAACATGATGAGAGGTATTATCTAATGAATAATGACACAATCACAATCAATGGATTTGACCTCTCTGAGGTTATTGACATTATAGACATCATCCGTCCAGTAGGTAACGAGCGCCATATCACTACTAATGACGCACCACTTTTGGGAGTCAATCTGCAAGAGGTAAGGACAGGCGCTAAAATCATCAAAGTCAAGTTTGCCATGCAATATGGGAACGGCATGACACTTGAAACGGCTAAGCACAAACTAGCTGGCATTTTTAACACTTCTGAAGCTGTCAAAATTGTCATTTCAGACGAGCCTGACAAGTATTACATGGGTCTAGTATCTGGCTCTGTGGACATGGACAACATTACTAGATGGTTCCAAAAGGGCAGTTTTGACCTGGTTATCCCTGACGGAGTAGCTCACAGCTCAACCTATAAGCGTTTTGATAACGGACAAGAGCAACCTGACAAGGTTGTTTTTAATTTGGTCAATAATGGTAACGTCCCAGCTTTTCCTGTGATAACAGTCAAAAACAACGCTGAAAACGGCTATATAGGCCTGGTTAATACTAGCGGAGCCTTTGAAGTTGGAGACCGTGAGGAGGCTGATACAGGGATAGTTAAGAAATCCGAAATCTTAATGGATTTTAGAGGCGATAAAATCTCAACTGGTTTTTCCCAAGCATTAAAAAATCAAGGCGTTACAAATGATAATACGGAGTATGTGGTAGGAACCGCTGAAAGAATAAATCTCTGGGAGCGTCCCCATATTAAATTAAAAAATCTACGAGGTGAAACTAAATTACACAACTATGCTACTAGTCTAACTTGGACTATCCCGAATGATAGTGTAGGAGAAATCGGGTCTTTAAACGATTATCTTTGGTGGCGACAAGTCTTTTGGTCTGAAGCTCTTAATCAGTATGGTTTTATTAAAATTACTATTTCTGACACTAACGATAAATTCTTATACGGCGTGGAGAGTTTCAAAAGGTCTCTGGGCTCAGAATGTGAATATAACTTCTTTGCTAGCGATGGCAAGGGTAGCTATAACATTCTGAAACGTTGGGAATTTGACGGAAGCACTACAGGAGACATTAACCCTTTTAGTGTAGCTAGAGGCTGGTCAGATTTGAAACGGAATGATGACAAGGTACAAGTCTTTTATCGTGGCTCTTACTTTACTTTCACAGTTCCTGAAATAAAGGGCAGAAAGTCAGCTAAGATCCATGTGACATTGGGGGCATATCGAGATTATCCAATGGTCTCTCATATGTATCTTGATGAATTGTATTATCGCAAAGACTTTGTCAAAACAATCGGAGATGTGCCTAACCGCTATCCAATCGGCTCGAATGTTGTGCTAAACAGCGAGAATGACACTGTCACAGTGGACGGCCTTGAGAAGATTGTGGATGTTGTAGATGGTTCAAGTTTCTTGACTATTCCACCTGGAAACAGTCAGCTTGAGGTCTATTGCTCAAGTTGGGTCAAGACCAAACCCACTGTCAAAGTAGAATTTAAAGAAAGGTATCTATAACAATGTTATTGACAATACATGACTCAAATTTGAGAAAAGTGGCTTTTATCGACAATGACAAACAGGATACATTGAACTATTTCAATGACACCTGGACAAGATACCTGGAAACTGGTTCTAGTACCTTTGATTTTACAGTCTTTAAAAAGGCAATTATCTCAGATGTAGGCAAAAAGAGGGCTTATAATTCTCTCAATGAGAAGGCATTTGTGTCATTCCATTACAAAGGCAAGACATACCTGTATACAATCCGAAAGGTTGAAGAAAACGAGAAGGTCATTAAATGCTACGGTATCAACCTAAACCTTGAGCTAATCAATGAGTACTCTATTCCTTACAAATCGCCTAAGGCTATGAGCTTTAAGGAATTTTGTGAGGAGATGGACTTGCTTAACTATACTTTCTTGAAAATCGGTATCAATGAGGTTGCTAATAAGAAAATCTCTGCTGAGTGGGAGGGCACAGACACTAAACTTAACAGACTACTCAGTCTAGCTAAGAAATTTGGTGCAGAAATTGAGTTTGACACGCGTCTCAACGCTGACAGCTCTATCAAGTCATTCACGGTTAACATCTATCACGAGCACGATGATACCCATCAAGGGGTAGGACAAATCAGTCCAACCATCTTGAAGTATGGTAAAAACCTCAAGACGATTACTAGGACGATTGATAAGACTGGTATCTATAATACGATTGTCCCAACAGGTAAGGATGATAAAGGCAACGTAGTTGATATTAGGGGTCTTGGACCTTGGTCAGTCAACAACTCAAAGGGAGAACGTGAGTTTTACCAGTCAGGGGCTGCTTTGTATGCCCCTCTTTCAATGCAGATGTATCCATCTACTTTCACTCATGCTACTGGAGAGCTTGACCAGTGGATAAGAAAAGACATGACTGTAGAGAGTTCAAATCCTGAGGTTATCCGCTCAACGGCCTACCGTGAGCTCAAGAAAAACTGTTATCCAGCAGTCACTTATGAGGCTGAGGGCTTTGCGGATCTTGAAATAGGAGACACGGTAAAAGTCTATGATGACGGCTTTAGCCCTACTCTTTTACTTGAGATGAGGGTGTCTGAGCAAGTCATCAGCTTTACCAATCCTAGAAACAATAAAACGACTTTTTCAAATGCTAAGGCGCTTGAAAATCGTCTATCTCAAGGAATTCAGCAGCAACTAGACAGGATGATAGAGGACGCTAAGCCCTACACTATCAAACTAGCTACAGACAATGGTATAGCCTTTAAAAATGGCCAAGGTCAGACCATTGTGACCCCTACTCTCATGAGAGGGAATAAGGTTATCAACAGCGGATGGCGTTGGGTCGTTGATGGTGTAATCAAAGCCACAAGCCCTAGTTACATTGTCCGAGGCTCTGACATCAATCAAAAGATGGTTTTGACGGTATCAGCATGGGTGGATAACAAAGAGGTAGCCTCTGAGCAGTTGACTCTCATTAATACATCGGATGGGCTACAAGGTCCGAAAGGAGACACTGGACCACAGGGAGCAATAGGTCCGAAAGGAGACAGAGGAGAAAAAGGCGAAAAGGGAGACCGTGGGGAACGTGGGCTCCAAGGACTCCAAGGCTTGCAAGGTGTTAAGGGTGACCAAGGTATTCCAGGAGTTAGAGGAGCGGACGGACGTACACAGTACACTCACATAGCTTATGCTGATACTATCTCAGGTAGTGGATTTAGCCAGACTAACGCTGACAAGGCTTATATAGGAGTGTACGTTGATTTTAATGCAACTGATAGTGTCAACCCTGCTGACTATCGCTGGAAGAGGTGGAGAGGCTCAGATGGTTTAAACGGTAAAGACGGACCTCAAGGTATTCCAGGTAAACCAGGGGCTGATGGTCGGACTCCATATTTTCATAGGGCATGGGCTAATTCTGCTGATGGCCGTGATAGTTTTAGCACCTCTGATAGTACTAACAAGCGCTATTTAGGTACGCTAACGGATTTCACTGAGGCAGATAGTCAGGATCCTGGAAGTTATAAGTGGACAGCTTTATTTGGGACGACAGAGCAATCAGGTAACATTTTACTTGACTCAAATACTGGATGGAGAAATAAACATCAGCAAGACTTCATCTTGGCTGAACCTTTAAAATCTGGTAAGCAGTACACTCTAAGCGCCAAATGGTGGAGGAGTGATAACAGTACACTTATTTTTGGAATTCGTGAAAATCCTAGCGATAATTGGCAGTGGATAAAGCTATCATATAGCTTTGAGTTGGATGTTTGGAGCGCTACTTTTACATCTAATAAAAATCTTAACACTGGCGATACTGTTTCATTTTTTACCGGAGAACTCGAAGGGATCGGTAATGCTGATTGGGCCGTTTTAACAGTTGGAGCCATACCAATGACGAGCTGGCAACCTCACTGGTCAGAGACTCAAAAACAACTAGATTCTAAAGCCGACCAAGGGCTAACGCAGGAGCAACTGAACGCTCTCAATGAAAAGGCTGGAGTTATTCAAGCTGAGTTAGAGGCCAAGGCTAGCGCTGACACGCTTGATAACTGGATTAAAGCCTATCAGGATTTTGTTAAATCTAACGAAACGGCTAGAGTTCAAGCTGAGAAAGATTTGATTTCAGCTAGTCAGCGTGTCTCTAATATCGCTAAAGACTTAGGAGAATTGTCTGACCGTTGGAATTTCATTGATACTTACATGAGCTCATCAAATGAGGGGTTAGTCATTGGTAAGAATGACGGTTCATCTAGTATGCTGTTTAGTCCGAATGGCCGGATTTCAATGTATTCAGCAGGGGTTGAGGTTATGTATATTAGTCAAGGTGTTATCCATATTGAGAATGGTATATTCTCAAAAACTATTCAAATCGGACGATTTAGAGAAGAACAGTATCATATCAATCCAGACATGAACGTGATTAGATACGTAGGAGGTAACTAATGGCTGAATTTTGGTCAAATAATGATAGGAGCTATTATCTCAGACTGTGGGTAGACCAAGTATCCCAAAATATATCTGACAATAGCAGTCAAGTAAGGATAAGACTTGCTTTGACAAACGGTGCTCATACATTTGCAGATTATGACTGTACTGCCTCTGTAACCGTTGACGGTCAGACTTTGAGCTGGTCAGGTCGTCCATCTATGTTGAGTCAAAATAGCTCAATTATGTTGATTGATAAGACAGTAACAATCAGACATGATAACGATGGTAAAAAATCGTTTGGGCTGTCTGCTGCATTTAGCGGTGGTGGTGGATGGTCACCAGGAACACTTTCAATCAGTAGGAACTCATTCACGCTCTCAACGATACCACGCTCAAGCTCTGTAAGCGTGAGCGCTGGGGCCATTGGCAGTGCGGTTACCGTCAACATCAACCGTCAAAGCTCCAGTTTTAAGCATACCGTGCGCTATGCCTGGGCAGGTAAGTCAGGGACGATTGCAACGAATGTAGACACATCCACAACATGGACGATCCCTATGGACTTTGCCAACGATATCCCAAACTCTGCTAGTGGAACAGGGGCTATCTACGTAGATACCTATTCAGGTTCTACTAAGACAGGCACACAGTCAACCACATTCACGGCAAGCGTGCCAGCTAATGTCAAGCCTAATTTTACAGGGATATCATTATCAGACTTAAATAGTACTGCTCAGAACCTTATCCCAAACGGAAACACGTTCATCCAGGTAATCTCTAACATCAAAGTAGCGTTTAATGGCGCAGTTGGTTCCTACGGTTCATCAATAACTGGATACTACGCTGAAATCGTTGGCAAAAACCAGTCTACAAGTTCAAACGGTGGTAGTTTAGGTATCATGAACTACCACGGCACAATCAAAATCAGAGCAAGAGTATCCGATAGCCGTGGACGCTGGTCTGATACTAGAGAGATATCCGCGACAGTTCTTGAGTATTTTGCCCCTGCTCTCAGCTTTAGCATAGCAAGGACAGGGTCAACCTCTAGCACATTGACGGTCACTAGAAACGCCAAAGTAGCCCCTCTGACTGTATCAGGAAGTCAAAAGAACACAATGACTTTGACTTTCAAGGTTGCAAGACTAGGAACTAATGCTTTTTCAGTTGACAATGGTCAAGCGACTGGTACCTGGTCAAGTATTTCAAGTCTAGTCAATTCACGGGCTAATCTTTCAGGGAATTATCTAGCTAATCAGTCATGGGTTGTCATTGGTATCCTTGAGGACAAATTCACTCGTACTGAGTTTATGGTCAACGTGGCCACTGAAAGCGTGGTATTCTCTTATGACCGTTCAGGTGTCGGTATCAACAAAATCAGGGAGCAAGGCGCTCTTGATGTCAAGGGCAACATCTACGCAGACAACAAACCCATACAGCAATATCAGCTGACTGATAACAATGGAGGTCTAGGTAGAGGTAGTGCTCAATGGAATGATGTTTGGAATAAGCAAGGCACGGAGTTCGGGTGGAGGTCTGGTAAATACGATGACAATCCAACAGGTAGAAATGGCGACTGGGGTCTGTATCAAAATTTTTGGCTTGATAGTTGGAAAGGCGTCCAATTTTTCACAGGGTTAAGCTCAAATAGGTTTTTCTTTAGGACTTACAACAATAATAGTAGATGGAGTCCATCTCAATGGAAAGAGATTGCTACTGTTCAAGAAACAGTCAAGAGGAAAATTGAGCTAGGTTGGTTTATCAACGGTAACGTAACAAGAAATGGCAATCTTGTCACAATTTCAACCGAAAGAAAAATTGCAGACATTGCCACAATTTCAGACTATCGAGAAGTCAAAGAAACAATACCAGCTGGATTTAGACCAGCTCAAGAGGTTAACTTGGTTTTACAAGGATTGTCTGACTCAACAGTAACAGGCACAGCTATCTTACACCTTGCCTCAGATGGAAAAATCCGTCTGACAAGTAAAGCGCCAGGAAACAAATACTGGACAGGCACAATAACTTATATTACAAATGACCCTTACCCTTAATAAACGAAAGGAATATATATGAAACTAGAATACGGGACAAAGTCCTTGGAATATGACGGCAGTGGAACAGCATCAGCTACCAAGGTCACACTTGTCAACTCAAGCGGTGCTATCGTACCTATTTTGTTACCGGCTGATAAAATCAGCTTGTCTAATACTGAACTCTTTGAGTTAGCTCTTGAGGCTCATTATCAAGAGAATTTTCCACAGCGTGCTGAAAATGAAAAATTCAATAAAGTAGATGAGCAGCTAAAACAAAATAAAGAAATGGCTGCTAGATTAGAACAAGCTGGAACCGAAAACAAGGAAAACTTGGACACGGTATCAGCTATCACTGAGGTCTTGATTGCCTTGGCAGTATCTCAAAATGGAGGTATGCCTACCAACGCCTATGGCAAGGTGGCAGCATTTGTTAAGCCACTAGTCAAGAGTACACGCTACTCAAATGGAGACATCATTGCCATGCCTTATCCATTTGAAAATAATGCCAAATGGCCAAGTGGAACCAAGACTATCTTTAAGTTTCAGATGCAGGCTAATGAGGGCTATACATACAAGGACCAGGCTCTTGCTGAGATGCTACAGCAAGGTGTATTGACCGTGGTCATGCCACGTATTGAGTAAGGGGGATTTTATGTCATGGTCTGAAATAATCGAGAAAATAATACATGCGATCACTCAACTTGCTCCTACTATCGGTGTCATCGCTACTGGTTGGTTTGGGATGCGAGCAAGTAAAGCAGGGAATCTCAATCAAGAACAGTTCAAGGAGTTGAAAGGGGAATTGAGCACTATCCATGCAATCGGTGAGGAGAACAAGCAAAATATAACTGAAATCAACAACAAGCTGGCTGTGCATGATGAAGCACATCTAGCTACTATGTATCTACGGCTGGAGCGTGATATTACTGTTGCTCTCAAGCGTGGTTATACAAGCGTTCACGAGTCGGATATTATCCACAAAATGCACTCAAGTTACAAAAAACTAGGTGGGAATGGGCGCATCGATGCCCTGTTTAATAAATTTGTAAATTTAGAAATTGCGGAGGAAAATACAAATGCAACAGATTAATGAAATTATCACAAATGGAGCAATCAGCATCCTTGTTATTTTAGCAGGGGTAACAGTTAAGGCAGTCAAGGACTACCTGGTTCAAAAAGGTGGAGAGAGAACCATCAAAATCGTTGAAATCTTGGCCAAAAATGCGGTCAACGCTGTTGAGCAGGTCGCTTCTGAAACCGGATATAAAGGTGAGGAGAAGCTGGAACAGGCTCGTGATAAAATCCGTGCAGAGCTTACCAAATATAACATTAGCATGACTGACAAGGACCTCGATACATTTGTCGAGTCAGCGGTCAAGCTGATGAATGATACCTGGAAAGGAGAGTAATGATGGTAGAAATCATTAACCATACAATTTTTAATGGAATTTCAGGATCCCGACCAACTGAGAGACCAAAATATTATGTTTTACATAATGATGCTGGCTCAAAAAGTGCAAAGGCCTATATCGAATGGCTCCAAGAACGATATGACAATGGCCGGTCTGAACTTGGTTTTGCTCATTACTACATCACAAGAGATGCAATTGTGCGAGTCGAAGACACATACAATGGTTCATGGTCTGCTGCTAACTACGATGCTAACATGAACTCTCTTAGCTATGAAGTATGCCAGCAGTTAAGCGCATCAGATGCCGAGTTCATTGAAAATGAAAACATGGTATTAAGACAAATGGCCGAGGATATGACTTATTACGGTGATACTCCGAACTATTCAAATATCAAGTTTCACAATGAATTTTCTAGCACATCATGCCCTGCTCGTTCCCTTGAATTGCACGGGGGATACAATGACAGCTTGCGTGACTATGTGATTGCTAAAATTAAGCATTATCAATCCCTTGGTTCAACTGTTCAAGAAATGCTTGATAACGAGGGTAATCAGGAAGGTTGGAAGAGAAATTCAACTGGCTGGTGGTATGTCAACGCAGATGGAAGCTACCCAACGAATAAATGGCAGAAGATCAACAATGTCTGGTATTACTTTGACAGTAATGGCTACATGAAAGCTAACTCATGGCACAAGCATTCAGATGGGTACTGGTATTACTTGCTACCAAATGGCGCAATGGCCACTGGTTGGGTACTTATCAGTAACAAGTGGTATTACTTCAAAGAAGATGGCAAGATGGCCACTGGTTGGGTCAAGTACAAGGAGCACTGGTACTATCTCGATTACCAAAAAGGAGAGATGGTATCAAATGCTTTTATCCAGTCAGCTGATAAAAAAGGCTGGTATTACCTCAAACCAGACGGTAGCATGGCAGATAAGCCAGAGTTTACTGTTGAGCCTAACGGGCTCATTACTACAAAATAAATAGAAAGGAAACTTTCTAAATTGTTCTTTCACCGCAGGCCCAGGCTTGCGGTTTTTTGTTTGCTCTGAAAGTACTTTCTGAATTAAAAAAAGTAATGATTTTTTCACTACTTTTTTATTTTTTTACGAATAGATAAGTAAGGAGGAAGAAAATATGAACATTTTGAAGATTGAACTAGCAAATGTAGAGCAGACAGACTTAGGTTTTGAGCATTGGGTAGATGTGACTTACACTGTCCCAATTTTGAAAAACGAATACACGGTCAAGCTGTTATTATTCATGGAATGCAAGATAGAGGACCAAGAGGTTATTGAGTATCTAGTATCAACTTGGAAGTATCGGGATCTCGTGCTGCATTCATTGCAGATGTATGAGATGGAAAAAATCAATAATTTTACTATCCTTGATCGAAATGTAGGTTACTAAAATTATTTATATTTTCCACTTGATAACAATGTCCTCAGCTGTTACCTGAACCTTGTTTATAAGCCCTCTAACAAGTACCTTTTGACCTTCGTAGTCCATTGAAAAGACTTTCTCAGCGTTTAGCAGTTTCCTCATATCGGCCTTTCTTTTGTCTTTTCCGAGAGCTGGATCGTTTTCCAGTTCAGCCTCAAGAGTTCCCCTCATGCTTATAAATTCGGCTGACTTGCTCTGTAATTCCTCAAGAGTAATGCGATCGTCTATGTATAGATCGTTAAGTCTGCTCAATTTCTTTGATAGCTCCTCTATTTGTCTCTTGTAGCTCTCACGGTCTATAGTCTCAGCGCTGTCCTCTGAAAATATTTTGTCCAGGTAATCAGCGTCATCTTGCAGTTTGCTGATTTCTTTTAGCACATAGGCCTCTAGCTTGTCTTTGTAGTAAAATCCTGAGTCACACTTTTTATTGTCGTTATAGGTAGTAACGCCTCTCAGCGTTCGTGGGTGCCTTTGATGGCATTCATATTTTTTTAACCTGCTCCCATCTTTCCTCTTTACACCTAGCATAATTTTTAAAGGAGCGCCACAATATCCACATTGGGCGATACCAGATAGAATGTACTTAGCTTGGAATGGTCTAGGATTGACATTCTCTGCTGCCGTCCTTTGTCTAATCTTCAGTTCTTCCTTGGTCTTGTTGTATACCTCCTCTGTAATTATTGGCTCATGATTACCTGGATAAATTTCTCCCTTATACTGATTGAAACCGCAGTAGACAGGGTTATCTAGTATGGCTCTGACCGCCCGATAACTCCAAGGCACATGTTTTGAGTATTTCTCATTCAGATCATCCCTCAGCTTAGTAATGGATCTCCCTCTCAGATAACTCTCAAATATAAATTTAACAGCTAGAGCCTGAGCTGGATTGATAGTCACAGTTCCAGTTTCCTTGTGATAATTGTATCCATAGGATGTTTTAGCCCACATCATGGATTTTCCAGCCTTGGCCCGTCCTATTTTACCAAGTTGCATACGCTCCTTGATTTGCTCCCTCTCAAGCTGGGCAAAGACGCTCAAGAGCCCAATCATAGCCTTTCCAAAAGGGGTAGAGGTGTCAAAATTCTCCTGCAAGCTCAGAAAGGCTATATTATTCTTTATGAAAATATCTTCAATTAGATAAAGGGTATCTTTTTGACTACGGCTCAGACGGTCCAGTTTATAGACTAGCACTGTATCAAATTTTTTCCTTTTAGCGTCTTTGATAAGCCCCTCAAGTGCTGGTCTGTCAGTATTGGATCCCGAGAAACCACCATCAGTATATATCTTGTAGACGCTCCAGTCCTTAATATCGCAGTAGCTAGAGAGCTTAGCTTTTTGCTCCTCGATTGAGTAGCCCTCTTCTGCCTGTGAGGTAGTGGACACCCTGACATATATAGCTACTTTATTTATTGATTTCATTGCTTTTGTACCCCCTTTTTGATAAAATAGGGTATAGAAAAGAGGGCTTTTTAATGCCTATCTTTCTATACATCTTGCCTCACGCTCAGACTCGCCAAAGTTTGAGAGCGTGGGGCTTTTTTTGTTTGTGTAATCAAAAAAGCTGCACAATTATTGTACAGCTGTGACCGAGGCAGGAGCTACCTGCCGTATTTTGCACTAGATGAGTTCATCTAGGTAATCCAACTGTATTTTATCAAAATTTCTATTTAGCTGTCAAATATAATCCGTTCGGAACACTCTCCTCAGTCAAAATTTGAGAGTGTTTTTTGTTTGTTATGCATTATCATCTACTCTGTCTTGTAAGATGATCAATTTTTCTTTCAGGTCATTTACTCTTGCTAAATTACTATTCATTTCATTGATGTAGTAATTGATTTCATTGTGAATTTCTAAAGCGCTTGTTGGTGCATTTAGGGAGTTGAAATAATTAACTAATTCTTTGCAAAATTTAGCGTACTCACTGTGATACCTTATTTGCACTTGGCACATCATTAAATCAAATTTATTTTTGTCCCATGTTGGGAAATCGATATCAAGATTTGTAGGGTATCCTTTAGCTGAGTGTATCTCCCATAGCGACGAATATTTATCAGCAATACCCCTCCCTTCATCAGTCAAAAGTGTTTTGCCGTCATCATCATAAAGCAATGAGTTGTCTTTGAATTTTCTTGTTATTTTTTCAGCATTTAGATTGTAATCATGAAAAAAATATTTAGGGATTGATATAGTTGATTTTCTTCCACTCTTTGTTTTCCCCCACCAAACCAAGAGTAGTAACTCTCTAAGAGGATAACCCTCTGGAGTTTTAAAGCTATCGTTGTATTTTGGAAAATCAAAGCCTCTTCCATATATTTCAAACATATTAGGTCTTGAGTTTAGTATTTTGAAATACTTAGGCCGATAGTAGTCAAATTCTTTAGGCGGAGCAATAGTAACGGAAATTTGTTGCGACTCTTTTGGCTTTTTACTCCCAAATAAAAAATTAAATATTCCCATATTAAAACCTCTCTAATGTGGTTCAGTGATTGCACATATTTTTTTAAACCTTATAAATATCTACGACCTCTCCGATTGTACGGATGTCGTCATTTTCTGTTAGATGGATTTCCTCATAGCTATTATTGAGACTTTGCAAGTACCAAGAACCATCATAATCTCTTTTAAGCTTTTTGACGAAGTTCTTGCCGTTCACTTGGAAAATGCCGATTGAGTTGATATCCACTTGACTAGTGACCTTGATAAATAGAAGGTCATTATCTTCTATGAGTGGCTCCATTGAGTCGCCTGCCACCTTAGCTATCGTGTCGTATTCCTCTGGCACATCTTCAGTTCTGAGCTTTACTTCCATGTGTAGATTGTCTTCCTGAAACGTTCCATGTCCTGCTGCAACCAAGCCTTCTACATAATCAGTAATGTAGTCCTCGTCGTCTTGAGACTTATCAAAGATAGAGATAATCTTAGAGCTGTTTTGTTCTTCTAGTTGTTCCTTGGCATAGTCAAGGACTTTTTCTTGTTTAGGCTCTTCTAGTTGGTTGTAGATGGTTAGGATTTCAGATTCGTTCTTAGGTGTCTTTAATAAATAAGAAAATATCTCAGGTCTAATATCCAAAGCTGAACAAATTTTTATAGCATTTTCCACGTTAGCATTCATTATTCCTCGCTCTAATATAGAACGAACAGTTGAATAAGGCATGCCATTTTCTTCTGCAAAAGATTTTACAGAACTATAACGAGAAAGAATTAGTTGCTTTAGTTTTTCTTCGTTCATGGTTACCTCTCTTTCTGTTTTTTATTATACCACACGATTTTTCGTATGTCTATAAAAAAAAGAAAGAAAAAAACGATTTTTAGTGTTGACAAACACGAAAAATGGTGTTAAACTTATATCAAGCTCAGATGAGCTTAATTTTAAAACTAAAAACACGAAAAATCGTGTTAGAAAGGAATGCTATG
>NZ_JVJI01000015.1:0-8505 GCF_001072665.1 Streptococcus pseudopneumoniae
AGTTGGTAGTAGCGCATGACTGTTAATCATGATGTCGTAGGTTCGAGTCCTACTGGCGGAGTAGTTAAGAAAAAGAGGTTTAGGCCTCTTTTTTGTTATGTAATTTATAATCTATCTCGTGTCATTTGACTTTCGCAATCAGGACAAGATAGGGCATCGTATTCCAGTTTAGAGATGATTTACTTGTGGGTATTCCTATTGATGATATCTATAATTTGGATATTAGGTTCTTTGATATCGAGTAGTTTGGGATAAAATGTAATTGTTCCATCTGATTCTTTCTAATGAGTTGTTTAGTCTCTTTTCATTATAGGTCATATGGGACTTTTTTCTACACAAAAATAGGCTCCATAATATCTATAGGGGATTTTCCCACTACAATATAATAGAGCCTTTTTGCCGAGTTAGGTAGTAAATTTGTTCCTATTCTGTCAACTTTTTCTATTTGTTTTCTTGTTGAGGTTGGTTTTTAAGCAATTCAGGAATTGATAGTGAATGTGTAAAATTTTTTGTTAGAATAAGCTTATAAAAAGTAAAGGGGTATAGGCTTATGTTACAAAAGATTTATGAGCAGATGACGGATTTTTATAGAAATATTGAAGAAGAGTATGGTACGTTCTTCGGAGATCATTTTGACTGGGAACATTCTCATTTTAAGTTTTTGATTTATTATCTTGTTCGATATCGTATTGTGAGCTATCGGGATTTTATTGTTTACCATTATCGTGTTGCTTATCGTTTGTATCTTGAAAAATTGATAATGAAACAAGGTTTTGTTGCTTGTTGAGACAGCATGCGTTAATTTCCGAACAAATTTAACTTTTTGTGGAAAAATAATGATAAATAGCCGGAATTTTTTCTAAAACATTTTTTAATAGTTGGAAATAGCAAATCTTTCTATTGTTTCTTCTTGATAAAAAGGCGATTTTTTCTTATAATAAATTGTAAGATATAATTGCAGGTGAGAGTCCTGCCATGTATGTGAGAAAGGAAGAGCCTGAGGGCTCAGACAAGATTATGACTTCAGTTGTTGTTGTAGGTACCCAATGGGGTGATGAAGGTAAAGGGAAGATTACAGACTTCCTTTCAGCGAATGCAGAAGTGATTGCACGTTACCAAGGTGGTGATAATGCAGGTCACACGATTGTGATTGATGGTAAGAAATTTAAGTTGCACTTGATTCCATCTGGAATTTTCTTCCCTGAAAAAATCTCTGTTATTGGGAATGGTATGGTTGTAAATCCTAAATCTCTTGTAAAAGAGTTGAGCTATCTTCATGAGGAAGGTGTTACAACTGATAACTTGAGGATTTCTGATCGCGCGCATGTCATTTTGCCTTATCATATCGAGTTGGATCGTTTGCAAGAAGAAGCTAAAGGTGACAATAAGATTGGTACTACAATCAAGGGAATTGGTCCAGCTTATATGGACAAGGCTGCTCGTGTTGGGATTCGTATTGCAGATCTTTTAGATAAAGATATTTTCCGTGAGCGTTTAGAACGTAACCTTGCTGAAAAGAATCGTCTTTTTGAAAAATTGTATGACAGTAAAGCTATTGCTTTTGATGATATTTTTGAAGAATATTACGAATATGGTCAACAAATCAAGAAATATGTGACAGACACGTCCGTCATTTTGAATGATGCGCTTGATAACGGTAAGCGTGTGCTTTTTGAAGGTGCACAAGGTGTTATGCTAGATATCGACCAAGGTACGTATCCATTTGTTACATCATCAAACCCTGTGGCTGGTGGTGTTACGATTGGTTCTGGTGTTGGTCCAAGTAAGATTGACAAGGTTGTTGGTGTATGTAAAGCCTATACGAGTCGTGTAGGAGATGGGCCTTTCCCAACTGAATTGTTTGATGAAGTGGGAGAACGCATTCGTGAAGTGGGTCATGAGTATGGTACTACAACAGGTCGTCCACGTCGTGTGGGTTGGTTTGACTCAGTTGTGATGCGTCATAGCCGCCGTGTTTCTGGTATCACTAATCTTTCATTGAACTCTATCGATGTTTTGAGTGGTTTAGATACAGTGAAGATCTGTGTGGCCTATGATCTTGATGGTCAACGTATTGACTACTATCCAGCTAGTCTTGAGCAATTGAAACGTTGCAAACCTATCTATGAAGAGTTACCAGGTTGGTCAGAAGATATTACCGGAGTTCGTAATTTGGAAGATCTTCCTGAGAATGCGCGTAACTATGTTCGTCGTGTGAGTGAATTGGTTGGTGTTCGTATTTCTACTTTCTCAGTAGGTCCTGGTCGTGAACAAACAAATATTTTAGAAAGTGTTTGGTCCTAAGAGATTTTTAAGATTTGTTTAAGATAGGTCGGGTATACTATAGACAGTTACAAGAAGACCTCCTAACTTGTTGTAACAAATATCCTAAACTTTTCTTTTTCATAATAATCTCCCTATAAAGTCACCGCATTCGGTGGCTTTTTTTGTCTTGGGATTCATGATATAATAATAAAATCGATAAGTAGGAAAAGAGAAACGGATGAATTATACAGTTGAAGAAAAAGAAGTCTTCATGAGAGAGGCCTTGAGAGAGGCTGAGATTGCTCTTGAACACGATGAAATTCCAATTGGTTGTGTGATTGTCAAGGACGGAGAAATCATTGGTCGTGGGCATAATGCACGTGAGGAGTTGCAGCGAGCGGTTATGCATGCGGAAATTATGGCCATAGAGAACGCGAATCTGAGTGAGGAGAGCTGGCGCTTGCTTGATTGCACGCTTTTTGTGACCATTGAGCCTTGTGTTATGTGTAGTGGGGCGATTGGACTTGCCCGTATTCCAAACGTGGTCTATGGGGCTAAAAACCAGAAATTTGGCGCTGCTGGGAGTTTGTACGATATCTTGACAGATGAGCGTCTCAATCATCGTGTGGAGGTTGAAACGGGAATTTTGGAAGATGAATGCGCAGCTATTATGCAGGACTTTTTTAGAAATAGACGGAAAAAATAATTTTGCTTTTAAAATGAATAGGAATGTGATATAATAAATAGCGGAGCAACAGTTCTGCGTGAAGCGGGTCAGGGGAGGAATCCAGCAGCCCTAAGCGATTTGAATTGTGTGCTCTTTTTTTCGTGCTTTTTCCGAATAAATAAGATAGAATAATCTAGAATAAATGATAATAGAAAAGAGAAGATTATGAAAATTCGTGGTTTTGAATTGGTTTCGAGTTTTACAGATGAGAATTTATTGCCCAAGCGTGAGACAGCGCATGCGGCTGGTTACGACTTAAAGGTTGCTGTGCGTACGGTTATTGCGCCAGGAGAGATTGTCTTGGTTCCGACAGGGGTTAAGGCTTATATGCAGCCGACTGAGGTTCTCTACCTCTATGATCGCTCTTCAAATCCTCGTAAGAAGGGCTTGGTTTTAATTAATTCAGTTGGGGTCATTGATGGGGATTATTATGGAAATCCTGGGAATGAAGGGCATATTTTTGCTCAGATGAAGAATATTACAGATCAAGAGGTTGTTCTTGAAGTTGGGGAACGCGTGGTTCAGGCTGTCTTTGCGCCTTTCTTAATTGCGGATGGAGATGAGGCAGATGGCGTGCGGACTGGTGGATTTGGGTCAACCGGTCACTAGGATGAAGATTATCTTTGTGCGTCACGGGGAGCCAGATTACCGTGAGTTAGAGGAGCGTTCTTATACGGGATTTGGGATAGATTTGGCACCCTTGTCTGAGAAGGGACGGCAACAAGCCCAGAAACTGATCACCAATCCTTTACTCCCTTCAGCTGAAATAATCATATCTTCTGCAGTCACAAGAGCTTTAGAAACGGCTTCTTATGTGGTTTGTGCTGCGGGTCTTCCTTTGAGAGTGGAGCCTTTGTTACATGAATGGCAGGTCTATAAAAGTGGCACAGATAATTTTGAAAAAGCTCGTACTATGTTTCTAGAAAATAAGGGGGAGTTACTTCCTAATAGTCCTATTCAATATGAGACAGCTACGGAGATGAAGTCACGTTTTCTAGAATGCATGGTTAAGTATCGAGATTACCAGACCGTGATAGTGGTAACTCACAATATGCTCATGCGCCAGTTTGTTCCAAATGAGAAGATTGATTTTTGCCAAGTGATTGCGTGTGAGTTAGAGATATAGAAAGAGGTTTATCATCGCAAAGAAAAAAGCGACATTTGTATGTCAAAATTGTGGGTATAATTCCCCTAAATATCTGGGACGATGCCCTAACTGTGGGTCTTGGTCTTCCTTTGTAGAAGAGGTTGAGGTTGCTGAGGTCAAGAATGCGCGTGTGTCCTTGACAGGTGAGAAAACTAAACCCATGAAACTGGCTGAGGTGACTTCTATCAACGTTAATCGAACCAAGACAGAGATGGAGGAATTCAACCGTGTACTTGGAGGCGGAGTGGTACCAGGAAGTCTCGTCCTCATCGGTGGGGATCCTGGAATCGGGAAATCGACCCTTCTCCTACAAGTTTCAACCCAGTTGTCTCAAGTGGGGACTGTTCTATACGTTAGTGGAGAGGAGTCTGCCCAGCAAATCAAGCTACGTGCAGAGCGCTTGGGAGACATTGATAGTGAGTTTTATCTTTATGCAGAGACCAATATGCAGAGCGTACGAGCAGAAGTGGAACGTATCCAGCCTGATTTTCTCATCATCGACTCTATTCAGACAATTATGTCTCCTGAGATTTCAGGGGTGCAAGGGTCTGTTTCTCAAGTGCGTGAGGTGACAGCAGAACTTATGCAACTGGCTAAGACTAATAATATTGCCATCTTTATCGTAGGTCATGTGACCAAGGAAGGAACCTTGGCTGGTCCTCGTATGCTAGAGCATATGGTGGATACGGTGCTTTATTTTGAAGGGGAGCGTCACCATACCTTTCGTATTTTGAGAGCGGTCAAAAACCGTTTTGGTTCTACTAATGAGATTGGAATTTTTGAGATGCAGTCGGGTGGTCTGGTTGAGGTACTCAATCCGAGTCAAGTTTTCCTAGAAGAGCGTTTGGATGGGGCGACTGGTTCATCAATCGTTGTGACCATGGAAGGGACGCGTCCGATTTTGGCGGAGGTTCAGGCCTTGGTAACACCGACCATGTTTGGAAATGCTAAGCGTACGACGACAGGACTTGATTTTAATCGTGCTAGCTTGATTATGGCTGTTTTGGAAAAGCGGGCAGGTCTTCTCTTGCAAAATCAGGATGCTTATCTTAAATCTGCTGGCGGTGTCAAATTGGATGAACCTGCCATTGACTTGGCCGTTGCAGTTGCTATTGCTTCGAGCTATAAAGACAAGCCAACTAATCCTCAGGAATGTTTTGTAGGCGAACTGGGCTTGACTGGAGAGATTCGCCGTGTCAATCGTATCGAGCAACGTATCAATGAAGCTGCTAAACTGGGCTTTACTAAGATTTATGTACCCAATAATTCCTTGACAGGAATCACTCCACCCAAGGAAATTCAGGTCATTGGGGTGACAACGATTCAGGAAGTTTTGAAAAAGGTCTTTGCATAATTCGTGACAAATCCTCTTAAAAATGATAAGATAGGAGAAATATTTGACTATCAAATTTTCGAGGAGGGAATCGTGTCGTATTTTGAACAGTTTATGCAAGCCAATCAGGCTTATGTTGCCCTACATGGGCAGTTAAATCTACCACTTAAACCCAAAACAAGAGTGGCTATTGTGACCTGTATGGACTCTCGTCTGCACGTTGCGCAAGCTTTGGGATTGGCACTTGGGGATGCTCATATCTTGCGGAATGCAGGTGGTCGAGTGACTGAGGACATGATTCGTTCTCTGGTGATTTCCCAGCAACAAATGGGGACAAGAGAGATTGTGGTGTTACACCATACAGACTGTGGTGCTCAGACTTTTGAAAATGGCCCTTTTCAGGAGTATTTGAAGGAAGAATTGGGTGTCGATGTGTCAGACCAGGACTTCTTGCCCTTCCAAGATATAGAGGAGAGTGTACGCGAGGATATGCAACTCCTTATCGAGTCTCCCCTAATACCAGATGATGTCATTATCTCTGGTGCTATTTACGATGTGGATACAGGAAGTATGACAGTTGTAGAATTATAAATACTTCATTTAGAAAGAAAGTGTATGAAGAAAAACAGCATTTTATTTATTTTTATCTTATTGCTATGTATTGGTTTGCAGTATGAAACAATCTACTATACGGATGGTTCGATGTCAGGTGCAGAATATGGCCTAATGGGAGTTTCTATCTTTCTAGCTCTCTTTTACATGATTCCGGCTCTTTATTTCCTTTTCCGTATTGGGGAAAAATGGGAATTGCCAAAGAATGCCTTGATTCTGTCTTTATTGGGTGGGATGTTCCTTTCAGGTTGGTTGTCTAGCTTTGCTAATACCTATATCCATGATTTATTGGAGGTTCTTTTCCCAGATAGTGCATTTTTAAATGCCTTTGAAAGTGCGATTGTGGCTCCTTTGGTAGAAGAACCCTTGAAATTGTTGCCACTTGTCTTTGTTTTAGCTTTGATTCCTGTGCGAAAATTAAAATCTTTGTTTTTACTTGGGATTGCTTCTGGTTTGGGATTCCAAATGATTGAGGATATTGGCTACATTCGTACAGATTTGCCAGAGGGCTTTGACTTTACTATTTCGAGAATTTTAGAGCGTATCATCTCAGGAATTGCCTCTCACTGGACTTTTTCAGGTTTGGCGGTAGTAGGTGTTTACTTGCTTTACAGAGCCTATAAAGGACAGAAGGTTGGCAAGAAACAGGGGCTTATTTTCCTAGGTTTAGCCTTGGGAACTCATTTCTTGTTTAATTCTCCTTTTGTTGAATTGGAGACAGAATTGCCCCTAGCGATTCCAGTGGTGACGGCTATTGCTCTCTATGGTTTTTATCAGGCTTATCGCTTTGTTGAGAAGCACAATGAGTTGATGAACTAGAATATTTTTTAAAAGAATGATGCAAGGGTACAAATATGGTGCCCTTCTTTTATTTTTATATAAAACAAAGTATAAATTTCTAATTATCTTTTTATATTTTCTTAAATGCTCGTAAAGCCTTATTCTATGTGCTTTCGAGTATTTTTACTGTAGGAAGATACTTCACGTTTCTTTGCATATTTCCTCATGTCTTAGCTGTCAGAAGTGGTAAATAAGTAGTAAATTCATTTGTACTACTAAGCAACAAGACGCTCCTGTTGCTTCTCTTTATTCAAGCGTTTCATTTCTGCCATTGCAGAATCGAATGTTGCATGTGCGTAATAGTTCAGCGTCATGGCTATATTAGCATGTCCCATAATGTACTGTAATGCCTTTGGATTCATTCCTGCATTTGCATAGTTGGTACAGAATGTATGTCGCAAACTATGTGGAGTGATGTGTGGCAATTTATCCTCGTTATACTTATTGTATTTCTTAACAAGACCTTTCATCATGCCGTTGTAATCACTTGCCACTTTTGGATAGTTCTTTCTATTAAGAAAGAGGAAATCACTATATCCATCAATCTCAACACGCTTATCATTCTTTCGATTCGCTAACACTCGCTTAAATGCTTGATAGGCTTCTTCAACCATAGGAACTTGACGTTCGCCACTTTTGGTCTTTGGTGTTTCAATGTAGTACCCAATTTCAGTATCTCTCAATAGCTGATGGTCTATATTGACAAGACGATTCTCAAAATCTAAATCTGGAAGTGTCAAACCACCAAACTCTGAAATACGAAGACCTGTTTTTAAGAGTATCAGAATTTCATCATAATTTTTGCTGTAGGTTTTATCAGCTTTTGCAAAGGCTAACAGTTTTTCTTCCTGTTCTTCTGTTAGTACGGTCTTAGGGACAGTATCATCATCAAGAACTGCTTTCAGTTGAAAGTCAAATGGATTCTTCCGAACACAATCATCTTGTATAGCAATATAGAATGAAGCCTTTAAAGAACGTTTGTAGTTATTGATGGTTTGATAAGCATAACCATTTTCACTCATTCTAATAGCCCATTCTTTAGCGTCTGATGGCTTAATACTGTCAATACTTCTTACACCTAACTTGTCTTTCTTCAAAATATCCATAAGATATTTGCGTCCAGTTTCAGTGTTTTTTCTAACCTTTGGTCTTTGAGCGTTCTGTTTTGCGTAAAGCTGGCAGAGTGTCATTTTCTTTCCTACAACATCAATACCATCATGAATGTCTTTCTGTAACTCTGCGATTTTCTCTCTAAGTGAGATACAATCACGCTTTCCTGCTGGTACTCGGTCTGTAGCCACAAGTTTCCACGAGTAAACAAATTGCGGTTCTCCAAATGAATCTATATATTTGTATAAGTATCTTCCGTCTTTTCGTTGGCTCTCTCCAGTCTTTAAGATTCGACCTTTATTGTCACGTCTTTTTTCTGACATGGCATTTGCTCCTTTCCTTTATGGAAAGAGCCTTGATACGACTTAATACTATTTTATCATATACAAGACCCTTTGGCGACGCTAGATTGCGTCCAATGTATCTATAATTTTTTCAAATTGTTTTCGTTTAATCTGAATACGATTGCCA